>CAMGSV010000119.1 GCA_946061495.1 uncultured Spirochaetales bacterium
GTGGCGATGCAATTGCGGGCAATTTCCTGTCCTCCGGAACCAGATGCCAGGGCGGCAATGGCATTCACATTGGACAAGGCGGCGGCAATCTCAGGCGTTGCCACAATGATTCCCGTGCGGAAGGATGGCAGTCCAATCTTTGACAGGCTCATGGAAAGCACCACGGACTCGTCCCAGTAGGGGGCCGCATCATCAATGAACACAATGTCGGGGAAGGGCAGGCCGTAGGCGTTGTCCACAAAGAGGGGAATCCCATATTGGGAGGCCAAGGCCGCCAAACGGTGGATCTCGCTGTCCGTCAGCACATTGCCCGTGGGATTGGTGGGACGGGACACACACATGACCCCCACATCGTCGTGGCTGGCAAGATGGGACTCCAGCAGCTCAAAGTCAATAAAATACTTGAAGCTGCGATCGTCGTAGTACTGGCAGCGGGCAGGAATGGACACCATGGTATCAGGCTCCAGCCCCTGGTCCGCATAGCCCACATACTCAGGCACCAGAGGAAAAAGAATCTTCTTCCGGCGGACGCTGCCGTCACTGGCGGTAAAGGTTCCGGAAAAGAGATTGAACAGGTAGAAGAAGGCGGACTGGCTGCCGTTGGTGATGGCAATGTTTTCCGGCCCCACCTTCCAGCCATAGGTACTGGAAAGGAAGCTGGCCATGGCATCGATAAAGCCAATCCTGCCTTGTGGCGGGTCATAGAGAGAAATCAGCTTCTCAAAGCCATCCTCCTCTGCCATAATCCGCTCCATCTCACGGCGGAACATGGCTTCCGACTCGGGAACACGGGCAGGATTTCCACCCCCCAAACGATAGGGAGTCACACCCTCTGGCAGCGGACGCCCCAAGTCATCCATCAACTGCAGGATGCCAGAATGACCGGTAAGCTTCCGGCCGAAGTCAGAAAATGAGTGGTTCATAGTTGTCTACTCTCTATATGTTGTACAGGCTTTCTTATATTCAGCGGCGGTGAGGGAAAAGATGTCCACATCGGGAGAAGCCTCAAGCATGGTCACCTGACCGTGGAAATCCACATTGTCGTCAATTCGCAGCCGCAGGGCAGAAACATCTCCCACCACACGGCTACCGGAGGCAATCTCAAGCTTTGATGCAGCCTTTAGGTCTCCGGTAACTGCTCCCGCCACAAAGATTGAGTCGGCGGCGATCTGAGAAACCTTGCACTGGGCTGTCTTGTCAATCCGAAGGTTGCCGGAAGACTGAATCCTTCCCTCGAATGTACCGGTGATAACCAAGTTGTCGCTGAATTCCAGCTCACCGACAAATTCCGTTTTTTGACCAAGGACAGTAACGTTACCGTCCTTCATATTGAATGAGTACATGAACTTCCTCTCTTATGTTCTTGCTTTTCGGAGCATCCTTGCCACCAGTCCCGCCAGAATCAAAAGCACTGCAGCCAAGGCAAAAATCACTCCCACGTAATCTCCCAGACGAGTATACACTGTTTTCTCAGTTTTATCCAGAACGGGTATCGAGCCCACCAGATAGGTCTCCACAAAGGGCTCCGCCATGGCAAGAATCCTTCCATTGGGATCGATGATGCAGGTCTGGCCGGTGGTGGTGGAGCGCACCGTCGGAACCCGATTCTCCACGGAACGGAACACCGCCATGGAAAGGTGCTGGTACTGGCAGGCCAGACTCTTTGACCAGGCATCGTTGGATAGGTTCACAAAGGCCTGGGCACCAGCATTCACAAGGCGACGGCCCACCAAGCCAAAGGTGTCCTCAAAGCAGATGGGAGTGCTGAACCGCAGGCCATCAACCTCGAAGACAACGGGCTCCACCCCCGGCTCCCACATATGGGTGTCTCCGTTCAGCAGCATCTGGTACAGTTTGGGAAACTGCTTGTCAAAGGGGAAATATTCAGTGAAAGGCACCAGCTTCATCTTGCTGTAGATATCGGGAGTCGGCGGCAGAGTGTTCTCCCCCGGCTTGAACAGCAGCACTGCATTATAGTCCAGAATCCTGTTGCCCACCCCGTCAACACCGTGGTCGTTTCCAATCACAAAGGGGACGGGAGCCCTGTCCAGATACTGTAGAAGCTCCTGCACCAACTGGAACTTATCCCGTTCATACCGATGCTGGTAGTGCCAGGTTATGCGAGGCACAAAGGCCGTCTCAGGCCACACCACAAAGTCCACCTGGGGATTTTGAGCCAGGGCCTGGTCGGAAAGCCGCATCAGCGTCTTCAAGTCCCGCTGGTAGGCAGACATTCCACCAACCCAGGGGTCCGAATTCTGCTGAATCAGGGCCACCTCAACCTGAGGCTCCTGGGAATAGTCCGCCGGAGACACAAAGCCATATACCAGCACCCCTACAAAAACCACCAGCCAGCAGCAGCCTGAAATCCAGTGGGCCCTACAGGCGGCAGGAAGGGCACGGAGCAAGGCCTTGAACCTGCAACCGCAGCCCTCCACATCCCTGTTCCGGTAGGCATCTACAATGACTGCCGTAAACCAGGCAGAGGTAAAGGTAATGAGGGCATCCAGCCCCCAGATTCCCACCACATCCACAATCTGAATCAGCGGCGTCCACCTCCAATGGGAATACGCCAGGACTCCATAGTGGAAGCCGGAAAAACCTAGGGTCTTTACAAAGTCGTAGGCGCACCACACCACGCCCTGCACCAGCCAGCCCCGCTTGGGAAAGAGGGAGGCGGCGGCTTTCAGCAGAGGAAAGGCCACCATCAGGTACAGGCCATACATAAAGGAGATGACAAAGATTCCCAAGGGGTGGAAGGTGGCCAGCCAATAGGTAAAAAGACAATAGGCTCCCACCCCATAGGCAACGCCCAAAAGCCAGACGGTTTTCCAGGATACAAAACGTACCAGAAGGAACACGGGAACTAATGCAAAATATGCCAAGAAGGGAATACCTTGAACTGTCAGTAGATTAGGTTGTGGAAGGGCAAAAAGAATGATAGAAAAGACAAGAAGAGAAAGAGCAATGCCACATCTAGCAAGCAAAGAATGTGAATCAGTTTTTTGGCACCGCTCCACCATAAACGGATGTTACTCCTCTACAGATAAATTCCAAACAGCTTTTTTCAGATCTTGGCCGGAACGGAATGCGACGATATAGTGAGGTGGAACAGAAAGGCTATCGCCAGTCTTTGGATTACGTGCCTTCTTCCGTTCCTTGCGAAGACGCAGCTCAAAGGTACCGAAACCACGCAACTCGATTGTAGAACCATCCTTCAAGGCAAGCTTAAGCTGTTCCAAGGCTGACTCGAACACTTCCTGTACAACACGTTTCTCGTGGCCAGTATCCTGACGGATTCCATCCACCAAGTCATATTTAGTTACCTTTTTTGACTGCATAAAATACTCATCCAAATCTTTTTTTTCAAAAAGTAATTTTTAACGAGGGACACTGTATCACTACAATATCCCATCCGTTACCTTAGTTTGCAGCGGCAGCACCGAATGAAACATTGTACAGTTTCATCATCCGAGACTTTTTCCGTGACACAGAATTCTTGGACAAAATGCCCTTGCCAGCGGCAGTATCCAGCTCCTTTACCAGAGCCTTCAACAGCTGGAAAGCAAGCTCAGAATCCTTGGCATGTACTGCCTCAACATATTTCCGAGCGCTTGTCCGAACAGAACTCTTAGCTGACTTGTTGCGCATACGGCGAACTTCACTCTGCTTATGTCTCTTCTCTGCAGAAGAATGCTTTGTGGCCAAAAGAACCCCCCAAAAAAAATACTTACACATATGTTCTCATAGAACATACTTAATCCATGCTACCAAAAACATTGAAGTTAGTCAAGTGAACTTTAACATTTGCAAGACTTTATGTTAAAATATCAACAGTATTGACAACGGAGCCACATTGAGATATTATCTTCCAATAATCGATTATATCCTAAGACAGGAGGCTAGCCATGGCTGGAGCAAGTAAGAACTCACGTACTACCGTTACCACCCATAAATTCAACTGTACATGCGGTGGAGAGGTTGTGATGAAGACATTGTTTGAGAAGGGCAGACTGAAGAACGTCGCCGAATGCACACAGTGTAAGCGCGTCGAGCGCCGCCCCAAGGACTTTAAATAAATCGTTCCTTGCAGTTGATTTCACCTTGATTGAAACCGACTGGTTTTCTCACATAGGAAGGCTATCCAGAGTTTTTCTCAGGATAGCCTTTTTTATTTTCTACAAGGCTCTGAACACTCCCCTACCCAGAAGGCTCGGAGTAGGACTCAAACCTGAGTCACGCTCCTTTTGAAGTAAAAATACATGGGAACTATTTTTTTGATTCATCCTCCCGATGCCACTGGTCCAACTGAGCTTGAATCAACTCCTTTCCCTCCTCAAGAATCTTCACCTGCTCCTGCTTTGAGGTGGGGGTGGGATACACCTTCAGAATCTTCACCCGATAACTGCCATTGTGCAGATTCCTGATGATACCGTCCAAAGTCGAAATCCTGTAGCCTCCGTCCAGGGCGCAGACAGCTACTGGCATGGGTGCCTTGTCCAGGATACGCCGGAAGCCCGCTGCGTAAAAGCTACGGAGCTTTCCGTCACGGCTGCGGGTTCCCTCAGGGAAGATGACGGGAATCTGCCCCCGTTCCACCACCCGCTGGGCAAATGCATCCAGGGTCTTCATGGCAAGGGAGGGGCTGCCGGTGCGAGGAACCAGGGCATGTTCGTGGGCCCGCAGCATCTCTGACACCAGGGGAACATGGCGTCCCAACTCCGCCTTAGCCACAAACCGCAGCTCACGGTCCCGCAGAAAGTTCATGTACACCGGGATGTCCAGCAGGCTCTGGTGGTTGGACATGATGAGAAACTGCTCCGGCAGATGGGACTTCAAATCCTTATAGCCAATGAACTTGAAATTTCGGTAGACAGAAAGGATGGCAAAGACCCGTGGAGCACAGACCCTTACGATGTAGTCTGAAAGCTTGTAGCTCAGCTTCTTCGATACAGGATAGGCACATATATTCAGGATTGCAGGAATACTCACAGTCAACAGGAGGCAACAGATGGTGATGATGCTGGACATACAAAATCCTTTGTCAAATGAATTGGGACGATTCCCTGCTTTATTCTATACATTTTATTCTGAAACCGCAAGTCACTTGTGGGTAGCATCAGTGGTACTTGCCGCGGGAACTGGGAGATGGAAATCATTCATCCAAGAAACGCTCCACAGTATGACACAATTCCTGGATAGTGCCGTGACTTCGGCGGAAGGGTGGAATTCCTTCCAAAAAAATCCTACCGTAACGCTTTTCCACCAAACGGCGGTCAAGCACCACCACCACTCCACGATCGGTGGAACGACGCATGAGGCGACCCACTCCCTGGCGGAATTTGATTACCGCCTCCGGAACGCTCAGCTCCATGAAGGAGCTTCCTCCTCGCTTTTCCACTGCTTCCGAGCGGGCCGCAAAGAGGGGGTCATCGGGAACACGGAAGGGCAGCTTTACAATTATGACTTGAGATAAAGAAGATCCCGGCACGTCAACTCCCTCCCAGAAGGAATCGGTGGCAAAGAGAACACTGGACTCATCCTTCTTGAAATTCTCCAGCAGACGGAACCTATCCTCATCTCCCTGCTTCATCAAGGCAAAGCCGCTGCCCACAAGACTTTGACGGCAGGCCTCCCAGGTGTTCCTGAGGGAATCATAGGAGGTGAACAGCACCAGCGTCCGTCCTCCAGCAGCGGCAATGAGCCGAGACACCGCCAGCTCCAAGTAAGACTGGAAGGAGGAGCTGTCCGGCAATGGGGCATCGGTGGGAATGGCCAGCAGTGCATTCCGGTGGTAGGGAAAGGGAGACGGAAATTCTCCAGTGGTAAGGCGCTCATCATCCACAAAGGAGGCCCCAGTCCGTCTCAGCCAATAGTCAAAGCTATTACTGCTTCGGATGGTGGCAGAGGTGCAGACAACAGTGGAAAGCGGCTCGAACACACCCTCGTTCATTCGGGGGGCAATGTTCAGCGGGGCCTGAACAAAGCGACAGAACCACCGTGGTTGCTGGGAAGCACCTCCCCGCCCCGCCGGCAGCCTCACCTTCTCCAAAAAGGAGACGGTCTCCTGGTGCTCCTGCCACTGGGCAAAGGACCTGCAGAACTGGGCCATATCATCAAGGCGGCGGAGCACCGTCTTTGTCTCCCAGACAGCTGGGGAATCCCGCAGGTCATCGTCAATGGAGTCAATCATCTCCCGGAAAATTGCAGAGCATTCCGTGAGACTGGCCCCCAGCTTTTCAAAGGTAGCCAGCACTTGGGTAAAACACTGCTCTGTGGCGGGAGTCAGCCGCAGGGTGAACTGTCCTTCCATAAGGTCAAGTCCCTGCTGGTCAAGGCTTTCCAGCTGGCCATACACCTCCTCCATGGCGGCAAGAATCTGTCCCACCCAATTGTCTCCAGCTGCCAGCACCTCCATGGTATACAGGTGGCCAGCCATGGCTCCATTCTTTCGCTTGCGATACAGGATGTTCAGCTGGCGACTCACCTTGAAGCGGGTCAACGTCTCTGAAAAAAAGCTGGTGGCGGCATGCTCTATGCCGTGGGCCTCGTCCAGCACCAGACGACGGTAGGGAGGCAGCACCGCCGTATCGCTGAAACCAATTCCAGAAAGCCTAGCCTCAATGTCGGCAAAGAGGAGGTGGTGGTTCACAATGAGAATCTGGGCGTCGGCCGCCTCCTTACGAACCTTCATCACAAAGCACTTGTCGTGGAACGTGCATTTCATGCCCATACATGCATCCGACTCTGAACAGACACGATTCCACAAATATTCTGAAGGTAAAAAGGCTAAGTCAGAGCGGCTGCCAGTCTCCGTCGTTTTGGACCACTCCTTCAGGGTTTCCAGCTCCTGATTCTCCTCAAAGAACAGGTCTGGTTCTGCCAGCAAATCGTTGAGCCGCCGAAGGCAAAGGTAGTTTTGGCGGCCCTTCATGAGAATGAATTTCAACTTTTTTCCCGTAAGCTGTAAGGCGGCGGGCACGTCCTTTTCTGCCAGCTGCTGCTGGAGATTTATGGTTCCAGTAGAAATGACCACTCGCTCCTTGTTGGTGGCCGCCCAAAGGATGCTAGGAATCAGGTAGGCGTAGGACTTTCCCACTCCAGTGCCCGCCTCAAAGATGGAGACCCCATCCCCATTGAAGGCCCTGCAGATTCCCGTCAGCAGATCAATCTGGGCGGGCCGTTCCTCAAAATAACCATCACCGGTATCCAAGGGGCCACCACACGAGAGGTATGCGGCGGCGGATTGAAGGTCCAGCTTGCTGGTGGATTTGGGCTTAACTGGTTCCACCACCACATAGCAGTCGGAGATGTCATTGTTGACGATGTAGAATCCCTGGCAACGCTGGGCCGCCTGTGCTGCAATGGATATGTCTGCATCGGAGGGCTGCAATCTGCCAGATGGGTGATTATGGATTAAAACATGGGATTCATAGGCGGCCTCTGATTGGACAGGAACAGCAGACTCATTCCCTCGGGCCGCCACTGCAACAGAAACAATGATTCCCTGGGAGTCTATCAAGCCACCGAAGAACACCTCGTTGCCCGAAGCCTCTTCAATGGCCTCTGCCATGCGGAGTCGCACTTCATCTGTAAACCGCAGGGAAACATCCATCAGAAACCTCATTTAAAAATAAAAAAAGGGCTGTAAACCAGCCCTTTCATCTCCTAGGGGAATTGAACCCCTGTTGTCGGGATGAAAACCCGATGTCCTAACCACTAGACGAAGGAGACATTCACAACGTGAATTCATCTTATCAGAGCAAATGAAATCTGTCAAGACAAAAGAGACAAAAATAGAAAATAAACTACATGCTCATGTCAAATTTCCTCATG
>CAMGSV010000120.1 GCA_946061495.1 uncultured Spirochaetales bacterium
CTCCTGACTTCTTTCCGGATTGAGCGGTGTATCCTTGTTGGGAGATTGATTGAGCATGAGTCTGAGATAGGGGAGCGGGGTGTTCCTGAGGCCGGTGGACTTGTTGGGGCCCTCCTGGATCGTTTCCCGCTGGATTTCTTGTGTTCCGGGACTGGCAGGCTGAATCTGGATTCCCTCCACCGTGGAGTTGGTGCCGGGAACAACCAGCTCCAGCCCCTGGCCGGACTGCAGCAGGATGGCGGTATAGTAGTAGGTTCCCTTTGCTCTGAGGTAGTCGGTGTAGGAACGGGTGGTGTAGGGCAGGGTTGCGATGGGAGCAATTCCCTCCAGCGCCTTGCTGCCAGCCTTCGGCTCTTGGGTGCGGTACAGCTGGATGGAGATAGTATCTGGCTCCATGGTTTCCGGCAAGGTGGGTACCTGCCACGTGACCTGGATTTCTCCGTTGTCAATGGCCTGTGCTTGTATGTCTGAAACCATGAGTCTGGTATTCTGGGAAAACGCTATGTTGACTGAAAAGAATGTAAGAACTATCAAAAATGAATGTTTCATTCTTATACTATGCGTTAAAATATTTTTTTTTTCAAGGCCACTATGGACAATTCTCTCGGTTTATTTTATGCTGGAGCAATGTTTGTTTCTGTAATTTTGGATCCGAGTTCCATGGACTCGGCCAAGGCCCTTGCCTCGGTGCTCATTCACTTTAGATTTAAGAAGGTTCAGCGGGCATGTTGGGAGCATTCCTCCATTTCCAAGGAAATGCTGGTGCTTCTGAAGAAGGAAATTGACCGCGTGACCGACTACTACGATGTGGTTCGTCTGTATCAATATCCTGTACAGGAATGTATGTGTCTTACAGAATTGTCCAAGAAAAAATGGAAGCGTTGCCTGCTGAAGGCTTCGTCTCTCAAATCATCTGAATCAAAATATTAATCCAAGGAACTAATTATGATTGAAGACCTTAAAATGCCCATCACCTCTCTGAGAGAGGACATCCTCAATGTTTGGGGGCGTCTTTGACGTCCCTGCAATAGAAAGGGTCATAGCTGACAAGGAGAACCAGTCCGGAGAGCCGGGCTTCTGGGACAATCCCTCCAAGGCGGAGAAGGTGATGACGGAGATCAAACGTCTGCGTTCCCAGATTGATCCCTGGAAGGAGCTCAAAACCGCCGCAGAGGACATGGAAGCCCTCTACGAGCTGGGAGTCGAGACCGGGGACGACTCGGTGGAGCCTGAGCTGAAGGCCCTCTACGACCAGACCCTGGCAGCCTACGAAAAGCAGAGCATCCTGAACCTGCTGTCCGATGAGGTGGACCGCAACGGTGCCTTCCTCACCATCCATGCTGGTGCTGGAGGAACGGAGGCCTGTGACTGGGCTTCCATGCTGTGCCGCATGTACAGCCGCTGGGCGGAGAACCGTGGCTTCAAGATTGAGACGGTGGACATGCTGGAGGCGGAGGGCGGCATCAAGTCCGTGACCCTCCAGATTTCCGGAGACTATGCCTACGGCTACTTGAAGTGCGAGGCGGGAATCCACCGGCTGGTGCGCATCAGCCCCTTCGATTCCAACGCCCGCCGCCACACCTCCTTCACCTCCATCTACGTGTTTCCTGTGCTGGACGATACCATCGAGGTGGAGATTCGTCCCGAGGATCTGCGGGTGGACACCTATCGTGCCGGCGGAGCTGGTGGTCAGCACGTGAACAAGACTGACTCCGCCGTCCGCTTTACCCACATCCCCACGGGAATTGTGGTGGCCTGCCAGACGGAGCGCAGCCAGCTGATGAACCGCGCCACCGCCATGAGCATGCTGAAGGCACGGCTCTACGAGCATTATCGCCAGGAGCGGGAGAAGGAGAACGCCAAGTTCGCCGCTGAGAAAAAGGACATTTCCTGGGGCAACCAGATTCGCTCCTATGTGTTCCAGCCCTACACCATGGTGAAGGACCACCGCACCAAGCACGAGTCAGGAAACATCCAGGCGGTGATGGATGGTGCCCTTGATCCCTTCATCGAGGCTTATCTCACTGCCCGATGGAAGGGGCAGCCCCTGGTTGCCGATGATGGGGATGACGTGTAATGGTGAGAAGGCTTGTTGTTCTTGCCTTCATCACAAGCCTCTTTTTCGGACCTGTCTGGGGCGTGCAAGCTGCAAATACCCCCACAGCTGCTACGTGGGTTGTGGGGGCTCGTTCCTTCATTCTAAATACTTCTCCCTTTCATGATGTGAGCAGTCTCAATGAATTGTCCACCTCCATTCCCACCTTGATTTTGGAACACCTGGCCGATGTGGGGGTTCGTGTTCTTGACCCAGAGGAATTGCTCCAAAGACAGCTGAAGGACTTGTACAAGCAGCGAACCAGTCTCGGTTCTTCTTTGTCTGCTGCCATCAAGGAACGGGACCGTCAGCTTTTTCTTTCCGGCAAGGAAAAGGTTCTTATGAAGAGTCTTGCTGCCGAGGAAAAGAAGATAGAAAAGATTCGGGGGCAGTTGGAGGAACTTGACCATGAAATCGATCGCGTGAGCCTTCAGGTGAAGGAGCGGGATTATTCGGACATTGAGGAGCGGAGGGAAAGGGTCGCCTTGTGGCAGAATGATCCAGAGAAGCTGTTCCAGCCAGAGAAGGTGACGAACGAGGTGATAAACGGCCTTTTGACGGGGAAAATCACGGTATCCGGCAACTATCTTTTGGTACGTGTTCAGTTGACCATCTATCCTGGCCACCTGCAGGTGATTGAGGTGCGTTCCGCTGCCGCTGTGGCAGAGGTGGATTCCATGGCTCAAGATTTAGCTCGCCAACTGGTTCCAGTGCTGCAAAACAGGCCGACTGTTTTTGTTTCCTTCAATTTAATGCCCCCAGAAGCAAAGCAAGATGCCAGAATCATGGTGGATGACCAGGTGTTTCAGGCCAGGAATCTTTCTGAGGGCGAACTGCTTTTGCCAGCAGGTACCCACACCATTGTTGTGGAGGCCGATGGGTTCAATACCAAGAGCTTTTCGTGTGATTTTTTGAATAGTGACAATTTTTTGGTGAATGTAGATTTGTCCCCGGCTGAGAGTCGAGCGGTAGAGTTTATTGCGAGGAGGGAGCAAGAAGAGCGTGTATACATCAATGGATTTCCGGCGGGTGGGTTCAATCAGGAGCTGGATGTGCCTGTGGGGCTTGTTTTTGGAACCGTCTTGCCTACCCCGCTGCCAAAGTCTGAGAATGAGGCTGCATCGAGGGAGGAGCAAGGGAAATCGGAAGCGTCAATGGAGTCGGTTGAGCCTTCTGAATCGTCGGACTTCGGGGAATTGGTGGATTCAACAGATATGGCAGCAGATGTCATACTGCAGGAGAAGGTAGCCGATGCCTCGCCTCAGGTTGTACAGGCAGCTTCTGAAAGTCAGGATTCCTTTTATTTTGTGGCGGATGTCCCGTCGGGAACAGGGCTGTTGCAGCTGAATGTGAGATTGAAAAGGGATACGGCGGCAATTTCTTCTCGGATTGAAAAAAGGCGTCGTGTCATGTATAATTCCTACAGTGCCTTGCTTGTTTCCTTGATTCCGTCCTTTGTTTCCTATGGAATGCCCGTCAATATGAGTAATGGCTGGGCCTTGGGGCATGAGTCTGAGGAAACGGTCAAAATGTGGAAGAATATTTATACTGGTTCCATGATTCTATCTGCAGGTTTGGGTGTCAATCTTGCGGTGCAGATAGGGCTTTTCCTAGGTGCTGCTGATAGTGTGCTGCCGGAGCGGGCAAAGTCACGATAATTCACATTAGAATTCATTTTTTGTCGGGGTGTATGTATGGCAAAGACCAAGTTTGCGGAGAAACTGAGAAATTTCTTTGGAATTCACAAGGACAGGGACGAGGCATTCTTTGAGGAGCTTTCTGACCTGCTGATTGAAGGCGACTTGGGCGCACGGACGGTCTTTGAGCTGGTGGAGGAGCTGGAGAAAACCTGCCGTTCCCAGAAGATTGCGGGTGAGCGGGAAATCCTCCTGCAGCTGAAGTCCCGGCTTTTGGAATTTGTTCGGGCGACTGATTTGCAGCCGGAGCCGGGAAAGGTGAACATCTACATGGTGCTTGGGGTGAATGGGGTGGGAAAGACCACATCCGTGGCAAAGTTGGCAGGCTTTTATCGTGATGGGGGCTACCAGAATGCTGCCCCGACCCCGGTAATTATGGCAGCCGCCGATACCTTCCGTGCCGCCGCCATCGAGCAGTTGCAGCTCCACGGCCAGCGGCTTGATCTGCGGGTGGTGGCCCATCAGCATGGAGCCGACCCTTCTGCAGTGGTGTTTGACGCCGCAGATGCCGTTTCTGCAAAGGGAGGCGGACTGGTGCTGGCAGATACGGCCGGACGGCTCCACAACAAGGAGAATCTGGTGCGGGAGCTGCAGAAAATTGACCGGGTGGCCGCCTCCAAGGCAGATGATGGCTGCTACAAGAAGATTCTGGTGATAGACGGCACCACCGGCCAGAACGGATTGCGGCAGGCGGAGGTGTTCCATCAGGCGGTGGGACTTGATGCCGTCATTCTGACAAAATACGACTCCACCGCCAAGGGTGGCATTGCCGCCGCCATCGGCAAAGAATTCGGCATACCGGTGGCCTTCATCTGCTTCGGCGAGGGCTACAAGGATATACGGCCCTTTGATCCCGACCACTATCTGGACGAATTCCTGGGATTGGATTGATGGATTTTACCCGTCGATGCCTGTTTCCTTTTTTCATCATTGTCTTCCTATCGGCGGTAACCATGCTGCCCTCCCAGGAGTCTTATTCAGGGGAGGCTGATGGGATGGAGCCTGCCGTGGTGGAGACAGGAGCTGTACCAGAGAAGCTGTTGCTGAATGATAAGAATGAGGCACGGCTCCATCTGTATGACGGTGAGGAGACGGCGGTTTTTTCCTATAGCGGTGGTGGTCGCTTGGCCACCATGGCTAACAATACCTTTACCCACAGAATTTACGATAAGGCATATCGTCTCAAAAGCAAGCTCGTCTGGCAGGATGAATCTGCGGGTGTCTCGAAGTCTGCTGAGGTAAAAGGTGACGGGGAGGTTCTGTTGGTGCCACCACGGCTCGTGTCCCAGGAGGATTACTACTACCATGACTCTGGTGGCTACCAGCGGGTGGTGCTGACGGATTTTCTGGAAACAAACTGTACGGAGCGCTTCTTTTCTTCGGATGGCCTTCTGATTCGGGAGGAATTCTACCAGTTCATTCCAGCGGAGGCTTCAAAAGAACGGGCTTCCGAAATCACGGTGGAAGCTGCTGCTGAGCCAGTCACTGACCTTCCCCGTGATCCTTGGCAGGGCTTTCCAAAGCTGACCCTCACCAAGAAAATCGAGTATCAGTATAATGGTGAGGATGCTCTGACAGAGCGGTTGACCACCCATCTTGGTGGGGAGAACGCTTTTACGGAACGGATAGTGTACCACCAGCCGGGGAATATCCACGGTGGATATGATACCTTTGAGGGTGACCAGCTCCTTGTGTCTCGAAGCTACCAGGATGAGAATCACTATACGGAGACACGATATATCGACAATATCAGGATAGAGTCCCTGTACAGTGGAGCAAGGCTTATTTCCGAGACAATCTATCTTGACGGAAAGGAATTGAGGAGAACAGAGTATTGAGGTGGATTGTGTTTGTATCCCGTCGTTTTGCCAAGGTGGATCGTTCTGGACGTTCCGCCGTGACGGGATTTCTGGCATCTTTGAGCATTTGCTTCGGAGTGATGACGCTTATCGTAACCGTTTCTGTTATGAACGGCTTTCAGATGGGATTTATCGACAGCATTATGGAAATCAGCTCCGCTCATATTCGCGTTAGCTTGAATGAAGTGCATGACCGGCAACAGCTTGAGGCTGTGCTGTACCAGCCATCCTTGGGTGTGGTGGCTGCGGAGCCCATGTACGAGGCTCAAAGCCTGCTGGCTACACCTTCGGGGCGGCAGGCTGCCTCCCTGATTCGGGCGGTGTCTCCAGACATCCTGTATCGTGACCTGGGGCTTGCCAAGGAGCTGCGAATCATTTCCGGCTCCTTCGATTTATCTCGGCCGGGCTACATTGTTCTGGGAAGCGAGCTGGCCCGCCAGTTGGGTGCCAAGGTGGGCAGCACGGTGAACATGCTGGCCCTGTCCGGTGGCAGTGACGTGGACCTCATCTCCGACAACCGCATTTTTGTGGTGTCTGGTATTTTTTCCTGCGGCTATGCTGAGATCAACAGCAGCTTTTCCTTCATTTCACTGGAGGCGGGCCAGCAGTTTTTTGGTGGCGATGCAGTGCAGCTTTTGGCCTTGAAGCTCAAGGATTCCGAGGCTGATGTGCAGGTGATCCACCAGCTGGAAGGTTCCTTTTCCGGCCTCCAAACCGAATCCTGGCGCAGCTACAACCGCTCCTTTTTTGGCGCCCTCAAGATCGAGAAGAACCTGCTGATGATGCTGGTGTTCCTGATCTTCGTGGTGGTTGGGGTGAACATTTTCAACGGAATGCGTCGCATGGTGTTTGAGCGGCGCAGCGAGATAGCAGTTCTCTCCGCCTTGGGAGGACGAAAGCGTGATGTGCAGCTGATTTTCATCATCCGCGGCCTGCTGACAGGCTTGGGGGGCGCCATCCCCGGTCTGCTGTTGGGGCTGATGCTCTGCGTGCGGATGAATCTGGTGTTCGACATCATCGCCAAGGTGAGCTACTGGTTCCAGTACCTGGTGACCATGGCGACGAATCCCGCCATGGCCATCTATGTTCGGGAAAACCCCATGTATCAAGTGTACGCCAGCATTCCGGCCAGAATGTTTCCGGCTGAGATTGTCTTCATCACTATTTTCGGCATCTTTTCTGCCTTGGCTTCCTCCTGGGTTGCCAGCAGGAAGGTGCTTTCCATGACACTTTCGGAGGTGCTCCACTATGAGTAATGGACAGGATACAATCATCAAGATTACGGGCTTGGAAAAGACATACATTACCGGCATGGACCGGCTCACCATCATCAAATCCTTGGACATGGAGGTGGCTTCTGGCACCAAGGTGGTGGTGGTGGGGGAGAGCGGTAGCGGAAAGAGTACCCTGCTGAACATCATCGGAGGGCTGGACACCCCTACGGAGGGACAGGTGGAGGTGGGACCCTATGCCGTCCACCGTCTGCCGGAGGACCAGCTGGCGGAGTACCGCTCCAAATTCCTTGGCTTGATTTTCCAGTTCCACTATCTTTTGAAGGACTTCACCGCCCTGGAGAATGTCTTTTTGCCAGCCTACATGAGTGGTATGTCTCGGAAGGAGGCTACAGAAGCAGCCCGCCAGCTGCTGCACGATGTGGGGCTTGACCATCGGACCCAGCATCTGCCATCCCAGCTTTCCGGCGGCGAGCGGCAGCGGGTGGCAGTGGCCCGTTCCCTCATTCAGAATCCCCAGTTGATTCTGGCAGACGAGCCCACCGGCAACCTGGATCCTGCCAACGCCCAGCTCATCGGCGATCTGCTTTTTTCCATGGTGGACAGGTACCGAAAGACCCTGGTGCTGGTAACCCACGACCATGAGCTGGCCGCCAAGGGGGACGAGAGGTATACCATTACAAAGGGGCATCTGGCTCGGGTGGCTGCCAAATGAATCTTCGTGCCTCCATCCTTTATGCAAGGCGAATGCTGTTGTCTCCCTCCCAGCGGAACCTTTCTGGGGAAGGCTCTTCTGCCAGCAGGAGCCTGTTGGGTGCCGTCCTGTGCATTGCCCTGAGCCTGGTTCCGCTGGTGCTGGTGCTGACTGTTTCAGATGGTATGATTGAGGGCATCACCTCCCGAGTCGTGGAGCTTTCCAGCTAC
>CAMGSV010000121.1 GCA_946061495.1 uncultured Spirochaetales bacterium
GCCTGTGTATGCCTATGCAACGGTGACGGACACAGATGCCGGAGATTCCATTACGGTTTCTACCACTAACAACAACGCAGCAAATAAACTGACTATTGCCAAGGCTACAGCCGGTGGTGCCAGCAATGGAATTCTAGAGCAGAAAAAATCCCCTGTCAACAGAGTTTTTCTTCATTTGCCAAACATTCCAAAACATACTAAAACTGAGAATGTTACTGCATCCCAGGGCTTTTCATTCAATTTTCACGCAGGCACGCTACCGTCTGGCCTTGAGCCCCCGCTTGAACTGGGGGATTCTGGCGGAGGCGGTGGTATTCCACGGACTGATTTCTCCCTGCCTCAGATACTGGTAGCCCAACCCCGCAATCATGGCGCCGTTGTCGGTGCAGAGCTTCAGGGGCGGAAAGATGCAGGTGAGCTCCTTGCGGGCCGCCAGCATCTCCCGAAGCCGTGAGTTGGCAGCCACTCCGCCTCCCGCCACGATGGTGGTGAGACCGGTATCCTCCACTGCCCGGAGAATCCTCGTGACAAGAATCCGTACCGCCGTCTCCTGAAAGGCCGCCGCGATGTTTTCCGGGGTCTTGAGGAAATCGGGATTCCAGAACTGGTCAATCTGGTTGATGACAGCCGTCTTGAGGCCGGAATAGGACACGTCGTAGCGGTGCTCCCCCTTGTGGAGGGAGGGAATGGGAAAGCTGGCAGCCTTAGGATCGCCCTCCTTGGCCAGCTTGTCGATGATGACACCGCCGGGATAGCCGAGGCCGTAGAATTTTGCCACCTTGTCGAAGGCTTCGCCAGGAGCGTCGTCCACGGTGGTGCCCAGAACGGTGATGTCGTCAAAGCCCGCCACCTTGCAGATGATGCAGTGGCCGCCGGAAACCAGCAGCCCCAGGTAAGGATAGGCGATGTCCTGGGAAAGATGGGCGGCGTAGAGGTGGGCCAGCATGTGGTTCACCGCAATGAAGGGCTTGTTTCTGGACCAGGCCAGGGTTTTGGCAAAGGTGAGGCCCACCAGCAGGGAACCCATGAGGCCGGGCCGATTGGTGGCGGCAATGCCGTCAATATCATCGAGGGTGAGGTTTGCCTCCTCCAGAGCCTGCTGCACCACCGGCATGATCCACTCGGCGTGCTTGCGGCTGGCAATTTCCGGCACCACCCCATTGAACTGCTGGTGGAAGGGAATCTGGGTGGCCACCACATTACTGATGATGGTCCTGCCGTCCTCCACAATGGCTGCCGCCGTCTCGTCACAGGATGACTCAACTCCCAAAATTCTCATACAAACCTCCCACCGTTGAAAATGAATAGCCTTGGGCCTTCAGCACAGGATACAATTCTTGCATGATTTGTGCAAGGTTGCTGCCAGACCATACGTGACCAATCATGATGGCGTAGCCCCTCTTGTTGGCCACGGCAAGGCCCCGTTGAATCTGCTCCAGAATATCGGCCCGTTTCTGCGTATTGTCCAAGAACACATCCCGTTCCCAAATCTTTGCTCCCAGCTCCAAGGCAGCTTGGGGGGCGGCAGTGGCGGAGGTGGTGCGGGAGTCCAGGAAGAAGATGCCCTGCTTCTGGCAGATCTCTATTACCTTGCCCACCTTTACCTTTGATTCGGTAATGAGAGAGCCCTCGTGGTTGTTCATGCCCGCCACCGGACCAATTTCCAGGAGATTCTTCCTGACGATGGCATCGATTTCAGTGGTGGTCATGGTGGGCGTGATGGCTCCGGGGCCGGGATCCACGGAAAGGTTGATGGCCTGCATGGGCTGGTGCAGCAGCAGCTCGTGGCGACCAGAGGCACGGACACGGCGGGCGGCCTCCACGGAATGGCTCAGCTGGGGCAGCACCGCCACCGCCACAGGAAAGGGCAGGTTCAGGTAGTGCTGGAGGTCAGAAAGATTCTGGCCGCCGTCATCCAGCACAAACACCAAGGTGGCTCCGGGCCGGGCTGCGGGGATGGTGTAGTCCTTGGCCGCCACCGTGGTGCCGCCAGCAGATTGGCCGGTGGATTTGCTTCCCGTGGAGGAGGGTGTCCCGGTACGTTCCGCACCACCCATGGCAAGCTGACGAGCCGGGCTTGAGGAAGTGCCACCATTGGAGGAGGCAGTGCTGCTTCCCTGGGAGGTACCGCTGGAAGAGGTGGTTTTTGAGGATGCAGCCTTTTCTGCCGCCAGCTTTTCCGACCGAGCCTTTTCCGCCGCCAGCAGACCAGCCGTCGTCTTTTCCCGGGCGGAGGCTTGCTCCGCCGCATCCTTTTCTCGCTCAGCAGCCTTTTCTGCCTCCCTGGCCCGTTTCTCCGCCTCCGAAGCACGGCGCTCGGCCTCTTTAGCCCGCTGCTCCGCCGCCTCCAGCTGGGCCACCACCTGGGCAACCCCATCGTCCTGGGAGGGAGCAGCCTCCACTGCTGGGGAATTTGCCAAGGCTTCCTGGGAGGGGGGGCTGGAAGGGGGCGTGGTGGCCCGGGGTGCAGTGATGATGGCTACGGTCAGCATACAGGCACAGACCGCCACCATGGTGGCGGCCAGTACAATCACCTGCTTTTTCTTCAATATAATCTTTGGCTTCTTTTTCTTTTGGGCCATTATTCAGTTTCCTCGCAAAATTTCTTGTGGATCAGGGAAAAGTACAGGGGGCCGCCGCCATGGCTGTGGCTACAGTCCGGCAACACATGAAAGCCCCGCTCCGTTACCTCTGGCTTTGGCAATGGGGCGCTACAGAATCTGGTCACAGCCGCTGGCACTGGTGGCAGCTCCCTGACAAGCTCCACATCGGGGAATTTTCCCTCCAGCCGGGCCACCACCGTGTCGTTTTCCTCCGGGGACAGGGCACAGGTGGCATACACCATGTAGCCGCCGGGCTTCAGCATGCGATAAGCCGAGGACAAGAGGGCCCACTGGGCCACCGCCAAGGTCTTGATCCGGGCGGGAGACCACTGCTCCAGATGACGGGGGGAAGCCAGAACATGACGCTCCGAGGAACAGGGTGCATCCAGCAGAATCCGGTCGAAGGCATTGGCGGGATTTCGGCAGAGGGTGGCCCCGTCCTTTCCTGATATGGTGACACGACGCCGCACAGACTCACTCATGTGCTGATCCGCCACCCGATGGAGACGGGAAAGCCGCTCCCTGGAACGCTCGTTAGAAAGGAGGCAGGCATCCTCCTCCATGAGGGAGGAAATCACCAGCGTCTTGCCACCGGGAGCGGCACAAAGGTCCAGCAGGGAGGAGGCTCCCTCCAGCGGCAGGCTCACCGCTGCACGAATGCTGGCACTGTCCAAATAATAGGCCGGTCGGCCTGGTTCTGTCTGCCAGGCCACAGGCTCCGACTCCTTCAACAGGGCCTGGTAAAGGCCGGGCCACCGCTGGCCGTAGAGCTGGCTGTAATACGACTGGAACCCCGACTCCCCCTGAAGCTTGTCCCGCTCCTTCTTTCCCATATCAATCCTTCTTGCTTTCTGAACGAAGGGAACCACACCACAGCCCCACTGGGTGGGCATGAGTCCTCGATAGAAATCAACTATACAAATATACAGATTATCGGCACAAAAATCCAGTACAAGAGTGCCACAGGTTGTCCCCCTTGGGAGGATGACAGGCAAGGGACAGCTGCACTCCCGTGGTTGGATGGGTGAACACCAGCTTGTAGGCGTGGAGCCGTATGCCGCCGCCCCGCTCCGACCGACTGGCGCCGTATTTCAAGTCACCCTTGATGGGGCGGCCGATGGAGGCCAGCTGGCAGCGGATCTGATGGCTGCGGCCGGTATGGGGCTCCACCACCAGAAAGTCGTAGCGGTCCCCCTGTCCCACCATCTTGTACCGCAGCCGGGCTTCCTTTGCCCCCCGGTGTCCGGGCCCCACAATCCGTGCCTTTTTCCGACTGGAATCAAAGACCATGAGACAGCTGAGCAGCTGCCAGTCCCCAGTCTCCGGAAGGACCCCTGACCAGCGGTTTTCCCCGGAGTCCTGCTGCTGACGGAAGCGCTCCGTAACGGCGCAGTAGGTCTTTTGGACGGCTCCCTGGGCAAAAGCTGCCGACAAAGCTGACAGGGATTGTTCTGTGAGGGCAAGAATGCACAGGCCGCTGACGGGCTGGTCAAGGCGATGGACGCACTGGCAGCACTCCACCCCATGGCCCAGAGCAGCCTCGATGACAGGACGCATCCTGCGGGACAGGGACTGGGGCACATTGTCCTGACAGAGCTCCCCCACTCCCTTGACCACAACAGCCAAGTCCTTGTCCAAGAACACAATGCCATCGGGGAGCTGGCGGCTGGCCTCACTCACTGGTACCCCCGAATCCTGCTTGGTACAGCTCCATGCCCTGCTGGTAGACAGCATCCCAGTCCTCCTGGCTCCAGAGAGCCCGCTGGGTGGGCACCAGCTCCAGTCGGTCTGCAGCAGATGGCTCCCCAGTGTCTGCCGAGGCGCTCATGCTGACATCTTCCGTGGCAGGGCGGAAGGTCAAAAGTCCCGCCTGAACCTTGGCAGCAATCACCCGCTCCACTGCCCTATCCAGCAGGGCGGCAAAATCAGCGTCGCTCTGGCTTCTGTCAAGAATCAGGCGCAGCACGGAGCCAAACCGCTTCTCAGAAAGCATGATCACGTCGATGCCAGCCTCCAGTGCCAGCATCACCGCCTTGTGGGGGGGAAAGCCGTTCTTTTCCAGGGCCGCCATGAAAATGTCATCTGACAGCACCAGTCCCTGGTACTGGAACGTGTTCCGCAATATGTCCGTCACCCAAAAGCGGGAGAGGCAGGCGGGTGTCTCGGAATCATGCAGGGGGGCGGCGGTGCCACTGGTGCTGATCCGGGCATGGGACATGAGAACTGCCCAGGGATTCCCGGCCTGCAGCACCTGACGGAAGGGCCCCATGTAGAGGCGCTCCAACTCCTGCTGATTCAGGGCGATTTCCGGCAGTCCTGAGTGGGGGTCGTCGTTGGTGTTGCCGGGAAAGTGCTTGGCTACCGCCATTAGTCCCTGACTTTGGAATCCCTGGATGGCAGCCACGGCAAATTCCTCCATGGTGCCAAGGCCCCCAAAGCTGCGGCTGTCCAGAAAGGCGCTGTTGTGCTGGCTTTCAGCCTCGGCCACCGGGGAAAGATTCATCTGGAAGCCTAGCAGGCTCATCTGGGCAGCCTGGGCGGCGTACAGGGATTGGGCCTGGCTGGCGGTGAGGGACTGGGCAACCTGCCGGGCCGAGGGCAAGGGTGAGGTTACAGAACGGAGGCGGTTCACCATGCCGCCCTCCTGGTCCACCGCCAGCAGTGGCGGAACCATGCCCCGCTGCTGGCTCCAGCGCTGGATGGAGGCGGTGAATTCCGCCACCTGGGCTGGCGTTTCGGCGATGTTGTATGAAAAGAAAAGATAGCCGCCGGGCAGCAGGTCCTCCTCTGGAAGGGCCCCCCACTGGAGCCGCTCCACCGGGGAAAAGCTCCTGTTGCCCTCCAGATTCACCAGGAACAGCTGGCTGTACCGTTGCACCGGATCCAGGGACTGGACAAAGGAACCAATGGCCTCCTCCTGCTGACGGCGGGCCAACTCCGCTGGAGCGACTGCTTGAGGTGATGATTCATCATTGGTTGCATTGGCAGCATCATTTGTTGAGCTGCCCTTGCCGCTGCAGGAAAGGACCAGCAGAGCCGTTGCGGTAAGAAACAGGCAGCTGCCGATTCGTGTCATCTTTTTTCGTACCATGGCCACACTATAGCTGAAAAGCAGGAACTTTCCAAGGGAGGGATGGAGGGTGGATGTGCAACGCACCGGGGTACTCCTTTCGGTTTATTCACGTATTCTTCCCTCACAATTGACCAAAATTAAGGTGTGCTTTCCATGTTCTCCAGTCTGTGCTTGAATTGATGAGGAGCCAATTCCATCATACAGTAAATAAGAAATTCCGTGAAACCTGTCCCGTGGCTAGTAGATTCCGGGGGAGAATGGAGGGGTTGTCCTTCAACCACCTGTATTTTGATGGGGATAATTTACTCAAAACACCTGTTTTACTCAAGAATGAGCTAGTTCTGGTATTAAATCGATATACCTTCATTATATATGGATTCTGGGTCAATATCTATTTCATCATTCCACACCACTGTACATCCATCCGTATGGGCAGACTTGAAAAAAACAGTGTTGCTTAGTGGCTTGAACACAGGATATTCTAACAAAGGAGCCATAGCATAAATCTTTTGCTCGCCATGAACAAAAGTTACTAGGAGCTTATAGTCATCTAATGGTTGCACATCCTTTACAACCCACTTGGGAATCATTTTATCCTCCTATTGTAATGGGTTTATCTTAAACAGGGTATTCCTGCTCATACATAAAACCTAATTCGCTAACAATTCTTCTTTATAAATTTCTGCCCAAGCACTAACCAATTTCTGCTTGGATTGGGGGAAATTTCCCTCTATATAAGTTTCCCTCAAGATCAAATAGAGAGAATTTCCATTATACTTCACGTGGAAAGATTGTGCTCTTTTCCACTATTGTACATATAGACCATTATTCCGTAGAACATTGAGATACACGGCATCTATCCCTCCTTATACTGTATCATAACACAACTATTTCTTGTTGTCATGCTGTCTATTATATACTGGAAGGAAAATCAATCATAATAGGGCTGTTGCGTTTTCATCTTCCCCCATCAATTCCTATTGATGGGGGGAAGGGGGAATATTATAATTTTTATTCTAAAAAAAGGATAACAATAGTTAGAGGCTACCCTTTGACTAGCAAAATGATGTTAGAAAAAGCACTATATAGGGTGACTGTCTACATATAGAGTATCAGAACTTATATCTATTTTGTTTTGCCAGTTTTCCTCGCTATTGATAGCAGGATCCTTATCCCAAGACACTACAGAATTAGAGTCCAAATATACTCGATTGAAAATCTGCCAGTCAGCAAGACATTCAAAGACAGTGTTTGGTTGTATAAGTTCTTTCATATCAAATATTTTTTTTTCATCATTGTCAAAAAGAAGCGAAAGGGAAAAATCCTCGTGAGCCGTTACTCCCATAATACGTCTTCTGCCAGAAGCGAAATATTCAGCCATCTTTGGAGTAAAACCTCTACTAATATACCAATCTACTGTTTTGTTCATAGTGACCTAGTGCAAGGGGGCTATAGGAAACAACTCCTGCTTTGCCGCAGCCAGTTCCCAATTTTCAAGCAATTCACTTTGATGAAAAGCAGCCCATCCCAAGACCATTTTCTGTTGTTTAGAGGGAATCTGTCCTTCAAGAATTTCTATGTCATTTATTGAAACAATGATTTCTTCCCCTGCATAACTTGCATGAAAGTGAGGGGGCATATGATCATTCCAGTTAATAAATATCTTTATTCCTCTAAAATAGCTTATGGTTGGCATAAAATCTCCTACACAAAGAATTTATTCCAACAATAGCTTGCTGTCAAGGTTTTTGAAACCTACGTATTTGTATTTGTGGTGGGAAGGGAGGATAATGCTATCGCTATTCAATGTTCTTTGATTTTCTCTTCATTTTTCACAGAAAAAGGGAAATACCTCGTTTCTCTGCAATTTTTTCTAGCCAAGCTATGTCGCTACTCCAGTAATCGATATGTTCAGGTGGAATTCGATAGTAATACCAAAAGTGAGGCTTGGGAAAACTAGCAGACAAATCATTTTGATTGTGTCAAGTTTAGTTCGCAATTTCGTTCCCAAAAAAAGCCGCAAATCCATCATGCTGCGTCAAACAGAATCTTCTTTTGAAGTTTTATTGAACCGGCATTCATATAGCAACGCTCAGTCTGCCAGTCA
>CAMGSV010000122.1 GCA_946061495.1 uncultured Spirochaetales bacterium
TGCACTTTTGCGGAAAAAAGTTTGTTTTTTTGAAATTCCTCGTAGATATTGTCACACGGATTCGCAGGCGGCGGGAGCCGCCGTTTCAATCACTTCCATGCAGAACTGGCCGCACGGCCAGATTCGATTTTGCTACGCAAAATCTGGCGGGGAGTTTGGGATGGGGCCAGGGTGGCTGCAGGTGATGTGCTGGGGAAGGCTACGGGGGAGTCGGTTTTTGTGGTCATCCGCTCCAAGATTTTCGATTCCTATCTGGTGTCCATGGCCCAGGTGATGCCCTACCGCCACCACGAGTGCTGGTACTTCTACCCGGGAATGCTGGATGCGGCGGCCATGGACTGGCTTTCCTACGCCCCCTTCGGCAAGTGCCGTGCCGAATGGCACTATCTGAAGATCACCAGGCTCCAGAAGGAGCGCGACTTCCAGTACAAGACACTGGTGTATACCAGCCTTCTGGAGTATCCCGTTGCCGCTGCTGACGGAACATCCCGCCAAAGCCTGGTGCGGGACTACTCCATGGTCTCCCCCGACGAAATTGTAGAGGGTTACATAAGGGACATTCAGTCCCAGCTGTAGTCCCGCTACTGTCTGGAATATGAAAAGCCCCGCAGGCATTACTTCAAGTGCTGCTTGCAGAGCCTTGTGCTTTTGATTATAGTATCATCATGATAAAGTTTGTGCTCTTTTTCCTGCTGACCATGGTATTTTCACCAGTCTTCGCCAATGAAATGCCCCTGGAACAGCAGATGGATGACTATACCACATCAATCCGAATCAAATGGCATAAGAATCCCTTCCGTGACTTTGAGTCCGACCGGTATTTCTATCCTTGGCTTGACCCTGACTCCTATAACAGCTCCTTCTGGATGGGCAGCATCCTGAACATGGAGGAACTGTATGACGCAAAGAAATTTAAGCTGGACTCCGTATCCTTCTATCATGCTCCAAAGCTGGGGACGGAGTTGACCCTGTTTAGCCTCCATCTGAAGGATGCGGTGCATCGGTTCAACCTGAGCCTAGGCTTCTTTGTGGATTTCACCTTCTTGTCTTACCAGAAGGGCACGGACCAGCTGTATGGTCGGAGCTTTTTGTTCAGCACCTTCATGCAGGTGGAGCCCTTCATCGACTACATCTACAAGGACAGGCTGCGGGTGAGAGTTTCTCCGGTGAAGCATATCTGCTACCACATGGGAGGTGACATTTTGGGAGATCCCAGCCTCTACGACCGGTCTGTGGAGGAATTCCGGGATGCAGGCTTTGAGCAGGTGCATCTGGCGGCGGCATATCGATGGGGGTGGTTCACCTTCCACGGCGGCCTCTCCGTTGGATACACAGGCTATCAGAAGGCGAACATCGTGAATGTGTTGAACATGAACGCTGGCACTGAGCTTCGCTTCCCCATTTGGGGTGAAATAAACTTGCTGGCAGGCTTTTTGGCCGGGGTGAATCTGGACCTTCTGAACACAATCAGCCGTCCCGCCGCTGGAACAGGATATACGGTCACCGCCGCCGCCTATGAGTGGACCCCCCAGGTGGCGGTGGGGCTGGGGGTGGAGATATATCGGATGGTGTTCGGCTTACAGTATGAGTTGCAGCGTTCCCGCCAGATGTATGCCTACCGCAGGATGGAGCATCGACTGGGATTCGCCGCCACGCTGTTCCTGTAGTCCCGCTACCGTTTGAGATGTAAAAAGCCCCGCAGGAGCTACACAAGTAACGCTTGCGGGGTTTCTTTTTGGGGAAACCGTGGTTTGGAGGAGCTAGCCCTCCAGGGGAGTCTTCCGCCCCTGCTTTTTCCGATACATCATCTGGTCTGCCTCCCGTATGCACTGCTGGTAGTCGATGGGGGGCTTGTCGGCGGTGAAGAAGCCAATGGAGATGCTGGTGGGATAGGGCTTTTTCACCTGCTCCATCTGTTTTTCAATCTTTTCTACAATATTCTGGGCTACAGTCTTGTCCGTTTGGTGCAGCAGCACCAGGAATTCGTCTCCTCCAATCCTAAAGATCCAGTCGCTCTGGCGGATGGCAGACTTGATGATGTCGTGGCTCAACACAATGTACTCATTGCCGGCACCATGGCCAAAGTTGTCGTTCACCTTTTTCAGGTTGTCCATGTCGCACATGATGAAGGTGATGGGAAAGAGTGCGCTGAGATTTGTTCCACCCCTTGTAATCTCCACCTGCTTCAGTTCTAGGAAATGGCGGTTGTAGCATCCGCACAGGGGATCCTTGAAGGCATTGTTTTCCAGTATGGAGAACAAGGATTGTATTGATGAAATCGTCACCAGCAGCATAATTTTTCCTTGCAGGTAATCTGCCTTCTTCTTTCCTGTGCTGGTGATGATTTTCTGCTGGACATAGTAGAGGGAGCCGTCCAGTTTGCTTTGGAGGAGGATGTTTTCTTCCGATTGGAAATGGCTGTAGTCCTCCAGCTTGGAATCGATGACATAAGGAGAGAAGTTGCTCATGATGTCCTGCTGGTATCCAAGGACGGGAGCATCGGTATGGATGTTGGGGCAGACATTCAGTGCTTCTTGGTTGGCGTAGATGATCTTGTGATCCTTGTTCAGGAAGAATATGGGAAAAAGCAGGGACTGCATCAGCCCTTCCTGGCCTCGTTCGATGATGAGCAGGTTTTCGTCGGCGTAGACAATCCAGAAGAAGAGGGTGATGACCGCAATAGACAGCATGGGAATGAACCAGATTGCCTTGGGATTGCTGATGAAGGTTCGGTACATATTGTAGAAGATGAACAGCAGCAAGGCCACCATGGCATGGATCGGCTCCTTCTTGTTTTCGGTGGAGGGAGACCTGACCTTGATGGCTAGACAGACAACTCCTGCCAACACCAGCAGATAGCTGTAGACTGTATGGACATAGAACCAGGGGCCGAAAATCATGATGTTTTCCCGATAGGGGATGTACACCAGCTGGCTGGTATAGATGATGCAGTATTTGTTGAGAGCCGGTATCAGGGAGCAGAGCATGGTGATGCAGGGTATCGCTCCCAGCCAGAAGAGTCGATGGAGCTTGTCCACCTTCCTGGGGAAGGCGTAGGAGAGGCAGAAGAAGAAAAGGGCGAGGCTGGTGAAGGGCACGGTCATCTGCACAATGGCCATGAGTCGAGGCAGGTGATCCGTGCCAGGATACAAAAAGTATATGGCTCTGGCAAGCTCCCACAAGCCCAGGCTGAAGATGAATAGCCGCATGAAGACGAAGGAGACCAACTGCTGCTCCTTCTGCACTCTGATTCCCACTAGGAAGAAGGCGTAGAACGCCACCATCAGGCGGGTAATGCCAAAGAGGAGTGTCACATAATTCAAGGAGGATATGGCTGGTTCCATCAGATAGCCTCCTGTTTGTGGCGCTGCTTCCTTGCGTACATGGCTTTGTCCGCTTCCTGGATGCACTCCTCCAAGCTTTTGTCCAGATGGGTGATGGTGGCTGTTCCCACAGAAATGCCAATCTTGTGGGGCTTGAATTCCTTGTGCAGGAAAACCCTGTCTTCAATTTTTTTGGCGATGTTCTGGGCCACCATGGCAGGAGCCCTTTGCAGGAGCACCAGGAATTCGTCCCCTCCAATTCTGAAGATGAGGTCATCCTTCCGGATGCTGGCTCGAATCTCATCATGGCACATGCGGATATACTCGTCCCCCTTGTGGTGGCCCAGCAGGTCGTTGATAGACTTCAGGTTGTCCAGGTCGCACATCAATACTGAGAGGGGGAGCCTGTCTTGCACCAGTATTTCCTTCTGCTTGTATTCAAGGTAATGGCGGTTGTGGCAGTTGCACAGGGAGTCTCGGAAAGCCTTGTCCTCCAGGGCAGAGAAAAAGTTCTGGAAGGAGGTCAGGGGAATGATCATCATCATCTGCCCCTTGTGCCGTTCTCCATCGATGGGTTGCTCCTGCAGCAGGAACAGCTGTCCGTTGTCTTTCCGCTGGATGAACTGGCGGCTTATTTCCTGCTGGTAGGTGAGGGTGGACTCGAAGAGTGAGTATTGCTGGAGCACATCGCTTCGATATACGAGCTGATGGCTCTTGTCCTTTGCCTGGTTGTAGATGGCCTTGCCGTGCTCGTTGGTATAAATGACGACGAACTTGTTGTTCAGGAACAGGATGGGAAAGGGGATGTTCTCCAGCAGGGCAGATTGTCCCTTGAAGATAACCTGCTCCGAATGGTCGTAGTAGAGGGTGAAGAACAGGAGGAGCATGCAGAGGATGACCGAAATGGATGGCACCCAGAAGAAGAGACTGTCCTTCTCCCCAAAGCAGGAGAAGCCATGTTGGAGGATGAAGAGGGTTGCAGCCAGGATGGCCAGCTTGTTGCCGGTGCTGGAGTCCTTTGGTGAGCGGATGGTCTTGCGGATTAGCAAGGCGATGCCCGCCAGAACGGCGAGGTAGGCGTAAATAATGTGGACATAGTAGAGTGGCTGGTACAATTCTAGGATATCCCTATAGGGGATGTAGATGAGCTCGTCGGTAAATATAATGATGTATTTCTGCAGAGGTGGCACCAGCAGTAGGATGGTGACGATACCTGGAAATATCAGGAGCAAGTGAAGGCGTTTCATCCAGTGGAGTCGGTGGGGTAGAGTGTATGCAAAGGAGAAAAACAGGAATGCGGGGCCTCCAAAGGCTATGGTGGCATAGATGAGGGGTCTGATGGCGGGCAGGAGGTTCGTTTCTGGATAGATAAAGAAGGCGGCGCTGGTAAACCCCCAGAGCCCCATGACTATGGCAAAGGACTTGAGATATTTGAAGGCTGGGACGTAGGAATTGCTCCTTCTTGAGCACAGTAAGAATATGATGAGGGCACAAAGCGCTACCAAGGCACGCATGGAGCCCTGGAGTGCGGTGAGGTATTGTACCTGTGAAATTCTCTCCATAAGCGATACATTATAACTAAAAGGATACTGAAAGGCAAGGATACCGAAAGATTATACCTTGAATTTCTCTGTCAGATTCGTCAAGTCGGCTGATGCCAGTGCGCTTCGTCCAGACACAGACTTGGTGGCCTGCAGTATACTGGTGATCTGAGCTATCAGGGAAGAGATTGCCTGGAAATTCTGGGTAAAATCAGTGGAGGTATCCTGCATAGCCTTGCTTCCGTCGGAGATTGCCCGCACATGGTTTTCTATGGAGTTGTTGTGCTTTGCCACATTGCTCGTCACTTCGGTGATGGTCTTCACATCATTCAGGATGAGGCTGATTTCGTTGAGGTTTGAGGTGATTGCCGCCCCGTTCTCCTGAGACAGTCTGTGGACATTGTTCGCCTTCTGGAAAATGTCCTCCACCACCTTCTCCAGCTTGTTTGTCAGCTGGACGATGGACGCTATGCTGGTGTTTATGGCGGTTATGTTGTCCTTGGACTCCTTCAGCTGGGCGGAGGACTCTTCGGAAAGCTTTCTGATCTCATCGGCAACAACGGCAAATCCCTTTCCCGTGTCCCCGGCGTGGGCCGCCTCGATGGCGGCGTTCATGGCTAGAAGGTTCGTTTGGTCAGCAATGGCTTCTATGGCCTCGTTCACCATGGTAAGGCTATCGCTTTTGCCGGAGGTGGCTCCCACCAGCTGGCCCAGCTCGTCCTGCAGAAGCCGCACGGATTCCACCGCAGTGAAAAGCTCGTCCATGTGGCTGTTGACCCGGTTTGTATTGGACGAGATTGCCACCAGATGCTCCTGCATCTTGTCCAGGGAGGATGAGGCCTCTGCCACGCTGGAGCTTTGGGAATTTATCTGGCCGTTCAGGGCACGGATGCTTATGAGGATGTTCCGCAGGGAGCTGTTGTTCATGGAGATCTTCTGGTTCTGCTGCTCCAGTGTGCTCTCCAAGGAGCCAACCGTGTCTCCAGCAGAATCCAGCAATTGGGCAGACTCCGCCACAGCGGCATCCAGCTCCTTTGCCAGGTTGTCCATGGTGTTGCTGCCCTGCTTGACAGAGGAGATGACGGTTCCCAGGTTGGTCATCACCTGGTTTATGGATTGGGCTATGTCGTGTATCTCGGAGGGCATGGACCTCCGCTGCTCAAGGGGCTGGGTAAAGTCGCCCTGGGCAATGGTATCCATGGAGTGAACCAGATACTTGATGTTCTTGGCCAGATGCCGGGCAACCTGCCAGTAGAAGAGACTGGCAAGGAGGAGGATGACAATGGCAATGGGGACAATCTTCAGGAAGGAGGTGGTTATGGTTTCCATAACCACCTCCTGGTTCTGCACGTTGATGATGAACCAGTCGCTGGAGTCTCCTGGCAGGGATACCGGCGTGCAGGACACGATGGAGGATACACCCTCTATCTCTGCCACTTCAGTTATATGGTTTCCCGACAATGCCATTGTCAGGAGCTCCTTGAAGCTCTCTGATATCTCCAGGGGTTCTTTTGTGGTGACAAGGGCGCCTGTCCCGTCATACTGCTTGTTTCCATTGGCATCCAGCAGGGGAACCTGCCGTGTCAGGGACTTGTAGTTGTAGAGTTCTTCCACATACTGCCTGTTTGGATGGGACACCATGTTGCCATCACCATCAATGATGAAGGTGTAGCTCCTGTCGGTGGTGTTGGAAACCCGCTCCACCAGCTCCTGGAAGTAGTCCAGCTTGATGTCGATGGCCAGGATTCCCACCATCTCCGGGGTGCTTGCATCGGGATTGAATACAGGGAAGAAAACCGAGGCGCAGGGGAGGCCGGTTCCCACGGAAAAATAGGAGGGGGACACAAAGGGCTGCTTTGTCCGCTCCATCTGGGTAAACCACCAGCGGGTCTTCCTGTTGCCGAGGGCTCCGGTGGATCGGGCCAGCTGGTCTCCGTTCATGTCCTGGATGTACAGCAGTTCCATGTAGTCGTTGACCTTTGCTGTGGCTTGGAACACCGGGATAATCTGCTCTGGATCCATGGAGTATATGGACGGCATTCCTGCCAGGCTGGCGGTGAGGTTGTAGACTCCCGATGCAAAGGTGTGCACGTCGTCAGACACAATCTCCGCCGTCTGGAGGCTCCGTTCTGCCACAGCCTGGCTCTCGTAGTTTCTGAAAATGAAGGTTCCCGAAATGATGATTGTGGTGGTGAGGAGAATGACAATGATGATGACGGGCAGGAGAACCTGCAGTATGATGGGTGTGTGTTTCATGTTTTAACTCCATTGAGAATGTTGCCGTGGGAAAACTGTAGTCTCTTAATGAGGTGCAGCACGGAGAATTCACGTTTCCCATTTTACAGTCTGAGAAAGAGGAAGTCAATGAAAGAATAGGGTTTTGCAGGATGTTCGGCTGTCAGTCGCCCCTTTTACCTTTCCCCGCTCCGTGCTACACTCAAGACCATGAGCTACACTCTGATTGACAGGGACGAGGACATCCAGTCCCTTTTGAGCCAGTGGAAAGGGCAGGGAGTCCGGCAGGTCGCCATGGACTTTGAGGGGGAATTCAACCTCCACTGCTACGGAGAGCACCTGTGCTTGATCCAGATTTTTGATGGGGAGCATTTTTTTCTGGTGGATCCGCTGGCAGCCGACCAGGAGGCTTCCCGCCGCTCCGCTCTGGAGCTGGGAAAGCCATTCGCCCCTTTCCTAGATTCTGCCGCCAATTCCCGGCTGACGGTGGAGGGCTTGCGGCTCCTGCTGGAGTCTCCCCAGGTGGAAAAGCTTTGGTTCGACTGTGCCTCCGACGGGGAGCTGGTGTGGAAGAAATTCGGCATTCGGCTGGCGGGTGTCTACGCTTTCCGGGCAAATAATTGGATTGATTCAGCGAATACCGTTAAAACTCCAACAG
>CAMGSV010000123.1 GCA_946061495.1 uncultured Spirochaetales bacterium
CATTGCAGACAACAAAAACTTCTGATTCAAGGCAACAATCCTGCAATGTGTCCATGTATTGCAAAGTCGCCTTGTAATCCAGAGGCGAACATTTGCCGCTTACAATGATTGTATCAGCTGCAAAAACAGCGTTGCGCGTCTGTGCGTTCCAAGTTCCCGGCGGGTCAATAATGATATAGTCGTATTTTTCTGCAAGACCCTGTTTTTTGATTTCCAGCTTTAATTTCGTGTCCATTACATTTGAAAGCATGGATAAATCCAGGTCTTCCGGGATAATTGAAAGACTTCCGCCGCTTTCATGCTCTTTGAGCAAATACGGCTGGACTTCGCGGCCTGTAAGAAGAAGTTTTGAATTCTGGTCTTGCAAAACTTTTCCGTAGACTTCTGAAATGCTGCAATTCGGATCAAGGCCGATTATCAGCACTTTTTGAGCGTGCCTGTAAAGAAATTCTGCAAGCAGTGTGTTCAAGGTGGTTTTTCCTGTGCCGCCTTTTTTGTTGGTTGTCGTTAAAATCATGGTTTTACTCCTTATGTTTGATTTTCCGCTTTGGTTGCATTTATTTAGAACGGTATGCGTTCGCCGTTTTCGTCGTACATTTCCGGCGGCACATCGTCAAAATCCGGGGCTTCCGGCGCAGGGCTTGAATAGCCTTGTGAAGCAGGCTGTGTTCCGTTTGCGGCAACATTTGCGCGTTTGCCTTCGCCCGGTCTTCTTAAAGCTCTTACCCTGGTGGCACGGATTTCAACGCGTGAAAACTTTTTGCCGTCTTTTTCCCATGAAGAAGTTTTAAGTTCTGCTTCAACGAGAACTTCACGACCTTTTGTGTATTCAGAAAGATTCTTTTTTGCGCTCTCACCCCAATAGCTAATATCAAAGAAATTGGTTATTTTTTTCCACTCATTCGTCGAGCTGTCTAAATAATCTTTGTTTACTGCCAAAGAAAGCGTTGCAACGGCACTGCCATTGCTCAACGTGTTCAAGGATGCGTCTTTTGTAAGCCGCCCCTGCAAGTAAAGCACGTTTAAATCACTCATTGCCTTTTTCTCCTTCTGGTTTCTGCAATTTATATTCCGGGTGTTCTTTAACCCAAGATTCCAAAACGACCGTGTGGCCGCTGTATGTTACAGGGCCGTCATGGTTCATAACCTTTGTATAAAACTGGTAATAGCTGAATTCAAAATCTATTGCAGCCTGGAAGAGTGAAAAGAAATAGATTCCATCAACATAAACCGGACGACAATACCGATTACGGTGCGGTTTTGGATTCAACACTTTTTTATACAAGCCCCCCCCCTAAGCGTCACTTTCTGAAAATTCAATTCCAGTAAAAACAAGAATCAATTCACCGTTTACCCGCTTTTGTTTGTAATCAACGAATTTTCCCATTATTTTTTGAACACGGCGGACAAACGTATTTCTTGAAAGACAGTTGCCTGCACACCATGTTTCGTAACGCTCATATAATTTAGAAACAGGAACAAAGCCAAAATCTACGACCTTGCAGACTTCAAAAATAAAATTTTTAATTCTCATGTCTTCGTCTGAAAACAAGGCAGCGGAATTTTCTCCGGCTGCATTTCCGACAATTCCCTGTATTGCGGAGCGGGTCAAAAGTTTCTTTTCGCCCAATTCTTCCAGATGTTCAAGGATGTATCTGTTAGCACGGAGCTGTGCGATTTCGAGCTTTTTCTTTTCCTGTTCTAATTCTGTATCAAGTGTGACTGTGTAAGTTCCTGTTTTGCGGATTTGTGGAAGGACTTCATTTGTTACCCAACGGCGGAATTCTTTTGCAGCTTCTTTTCTGCTCATAAAGATTGCGTGATACAAGCCCGGTTCATTTATAACAAGCATTTCTTGATTTCCGCCAGAGGTGGGAATAGTGCAGGATGCGGTTTCATCTGAATCAAGAGATTGTATTAGATTCCAGGCTTTTGGATAATCTAAAGCAACGGCGACATCTTTTCCAACAAACCATGTATCATTTTCAAGCTGGACAGTTCTAACAAGCGTATCGCCAAAAGCCCACGACTGAACTTTTTTGACTAAAAGGGTGCTTGAATTACAAGCCCCCTTTGTAATGCTTTTTGTTCCTTCACTTAATGATTCCATCAGATTTACCCCTAAAAACAAAAAAGCCCGGCGAGATGTCGTCTTTCCCACCGGGCTTAAAGCGGAAAACATAGGAGTATTTCACCCATGCTTTAACCACCCAATAAAAAATGAGTGGTTAGTAAAGACGACATGAACTAACAACTCATTTTCTACATCTATTTTTAAAGGATAAAATTGATAGAATAAGGCTTGGGATTGACACCAAATTGTCTGTGTTGTAGGATGAGTTAATCACTCTGGTGTTTATGCCTTGGAGTGGCACATGGCCGCCTGCCTTCTCTTGAAGCCACGCGGCTACTCGGCCGACTTCTTTGTCCATGTAGACAATTTGGTCGGCCGTTTTAATTTGCTTTACAAAATCTTTCACGTCCTTGTTATGGGAGCTGATGATAATTTTGTTTTCTTCTTTGAATATGACAATCGACTCCACCACACGCCTGTTTCCGGATTCCGTGCGGTAGAAGGATTTTCCATAGACATGGACCGGCTTGAACTGTTCTGATTTTTCGTCGTATGTTTCCTTTTCCAGTACCAGCGAAGGTTGTGTGAGTGTAAGATAGGCGGCAGCAAGTAAATTATTTCTGTCTGGTCTTTGGAATTTTTCGTATTGATTTTCTCCCATTTTTAATGTTTCTATGGGACTTTCCACATATCCTCTATCAAAAAGTTTTTTATAATTGTCTCGAGTTACTGCAAGTTCTGGAAGCTCTACAGCCGTTGCGTTGAGAACTGTTTCCAAGGTGTCTTTCAGAGGCCTTGTGGAATCGTTGTAAGAAGGTGTTTGGTCAAAAGCAAACAATTCCAGCTGGCCGTACTTGCCCACGGAATATTCTATTGGTGGTTCAGCTTCATGGGCTTGGGGGATGTTGGGAGGTTCGTTTGGTGAAGGCTGCTGTGCTTCGGCTTCTTGTGCTGGCTGCTGTTCATGCCCTCTGTCTCCTTCTGCACTTTTCTCCTTGGGAGGCACTTCCCTGGTGTTTTCGATGATGTGGCCAGCCATGCTCAACACTTTCTGGTCAAAGGAAATGGATGCGGCCTTCTTCTCCAAGAGGACTGCCTTTTCTTCTGCTATTATTTCATCTCTGCTGGAAGCCACCAAATCAATCTGTCTTTGGATCATCTCCTTCTGTCCTTCAAGGGAGGACTCCAAGCTCTTGAATGCTGCCTCATCGGTAATTCCCATCTTTTGCAGATGGCGGTTGATTGCATCAATTTTGGAGGTGAGCTGAATAATTTCTGTTCTACTATTTTTTACCCCCTCTTTTGCCAGATTCTCATTAAACCACTTTTCTCTCTTTTCAGGAAAGTCAAGTCTTTCCTGCATTTCCTTGCGGGATGATTCCGCCATTTTAAGCAGGTCTTGGAGATTTGCTTTTTTAAGGCTGATTTCATTCAGCGTAGAAATTCTTGCATTGACAACAGTCAGCTCCTTTTTCATCTCAACCGTTTTCTGGGAGATAATGAAGTCTGCCTTTCGTTCCGGGTCTTTTATAAGATCGAATTTCAGCTCCTCAGGATTGATGCTGGACACATCCAGGGCATCATCACCTTTATAGCTGAAAATGTCGTTGATACGATTGGTTTTTTCATCATGTTTTTGGAAAATGAGGCTCTCTATGCTATCTTCCATCAATGGGTACATGATATGAACACGTTCCTGTTTATTGCCCTGTCTCCAGATTCTTCCTTCCACTTGGATTGTCTCGGTGGGATTCCAGTCTAACATGGTATTATATAAGGCGATGCTGTTACCGTTTAAGTCCACACCCTCAGAAATCTTTTTGGAGCCGATGAGGATTTTCAGTTGATGAGATTTGTTGTTAAAATTGCTGGTCATTTCATCAATCTTTTCTTCTGAAAGATTGTCACCTGGGCGGATAATGCCAATACAGGAAGCTGGAACCCCTCTTTTTACCAGGGCATCCTTCACTGAATCCATTTCCTTGACACCGTAAGGCATATAAATAACTTGGCCACATTCAGGCTTTTCTTTCCAAACTTGGCTTGATGTATCACAGACATACTGTAGTTTGGGGGAACTCTCTACAATATCTGTAGGAAAATCCTCTATTTCTGGGTATTCTGATGAATCAAGCAAGGCAGGGGAGACCATGGCCATCCGCATATTGTTCATTGCAACCAGGACACCGCCCTTATCCTTTTCTGCTGGATCCAGCATTCTCTCTGTTTCCTTGGCTACAATCATTTTTTGAACTTCATTCATTTCCAGCTGGATTTGATGCTGTTCCTTGTTTGGACGTTTTATTCCAGCCTCTTCTCCGTCAACTTTATCAATGAATTGTGTTATGAGAGATTGCAGCGACTGTGGATTACGGAAGGACTTCATCACCGACTTGGACTTGATGACTCCCTTTGCATCAACAGCCCATTCATTGGTGACATTAGCGTATTCGGTACAGAAATCTCTGATGTCATACACACCACTTGATTTAAGCTGCTCACGACCTATGTAGGAAAGCATGGAGTAAACTTCCAAAGGAGAGTTAGTGAAGGGAGTTGCAGTAAGCATAAAGACATTACGATTGTCGTTGTTTCTCTGTACCATCTGTGTGATTGCGAACATCTTCATGGCACGCATGGAAGGCTTTCCTTGTCCGAGCCCAGGGAATTCCTGGGACATTCCCTTACTGTCTGGCTTGGAGCTTCTTGGCACTCTAAAAAGATTCTTAAACCGATGGGCTTCATCCACGGTGATGTGGTCAAATCCACATCGCTCAAAAAATACATAGTCATCTTTCGTTTGAGAGGCACTGCCGATTTCATCGTTTATAGCAGAAATTGCCTTTGCACGGATTTGGGGATTATCAGAATGTGCTTCATCAGATTTACCCAATAAGTTGGAAAAATCCTCAAACAAAGCTCCTTCAATGGATTCATCCTCAAAGGTGATTCGCTGCAATGCCTCATTGGTACAGAAGGAAATGGAACCTTCTGGAATGGAAAGTCCATGGTTTCCATTATTGAGATTTTTCAGTGTATTTGGACTGAAGTTTGCCAAGTCATTGATGGGAATGTTTGGAAATAATTGGGTAAAGTCATTGATCCACTTGGTATATACTGCTTTGGGTACAATTATCAAGGGGCGTTTTGCTCTGCCTGATTGCAGTTGGCTGACAGTGGCAACAATTCCAGCAGCAGTTTTTCCGACTCCCACATCATAAGCCAGAAGTCCGTTTCCTTTCTGGGTCAGGAATGCCACACCCTTTACTTGCTGTGAATACAGTTCAAATGGTTTGTTGTCCTTTCTGGTACTCATGCCATCTACAAGGACAGGAAGTTTGGAATAGTCAGGTGCTACATAACTATTGAATCGCTTGTTCCATTCTTGTGTGAGTTGTTTTCTGTCATGTTCTGGAAGTGCGGTACGGATATATCTATTGAAAAGTCTCTCCGCAGTTTCCTTTCTTGCTTGCCGTTTCTCTTCAGCTTCAATTTTGGCTGCTATTTTGCTTTCTTCTGTGTAGGCTCTTGCACTTTTGACAGAAACACCTTCTATATAATCCACTATGTCGTTCCAACTTACATTGGAAGGGAGATCTTCACGGCTTATATTGGCAGTTGTCCAATCACTGATATACCGACGTTCATTTTCGGTATCCTTTTGGTAACAGCCCGTCGCCCAAGCAATGAAACTTTCTGAAAGTGGTATTTCTTCCTGTGAGGTTGTTTGTATTGTCCTTCGACTCAAATAATCATAATTTGTTCTGGTAAGTTCTCGTGTTACCAGGAAAGAGTCAGCTAGACTACCCAGTGGAGAAAGCTCTACCTTATCTAGGGTCTTAATTGGTGGAATGCTTGCTTCCAGTGCTTTTTTTTGGCTGTTATAAAGTTCTGCAGGGAGGGTAGCTTTACGAGCTTCCAGTTCCTCCAACTTGTCGTAAATATTGCCGCTGCAGAAGAGCTGGCGGTTCATGTAGAGCCCTTCCTCCACCTGAATGTATTTGGGGCTCGATGCAAGCCATTCACGTTGGGCGGGGGAAAGGGTGGAAGAATCCACCTGGCCTTGCCAATCGGTGGCCAAGAGAATGGGGAATTCTTCCCGGCTGAAGTTGTTTCCGGTGTAAAATCGGGAGAATTCTTGGGCAGATAATGTCAGTCTGTCAGGTAATTGTTCAAGGCTGCTATGAAGTGGTGGGGAGTGTGGCTCCATCCAGCCCTGTCCACCAGCTTGATTGCCAAGGCCCCCGCTTGGGTGGCTGTCATTCCCCTCAGGTGCCGGGCTGTCGTGTTGGGGTGTGGGCTGTTGAACAGGCTTTCCGGCAGTCTCACTATCTGGACTGGTCGGGTCTTTGACAATTCTTCCACCTCTTGAATCTTGTCCAGGAACATTTGCTCCGTTATCCTCATGGGTCTGTCCTGCCACTCCCTCTCCTCGAAGATGGGCTTCCCGTCCTCTGTCACCTTGATGAATAGACTCAGCATTTGCAGCCTCCTGTGCTTGTTTTTCTGGTGAAGTTTCTTCCATGAGATTACCGCTTGTTTCAAGGAGTTTGTCAATACTCTTGTCAGGTACGAGAAGATTTAAAGTATCCGTCAGGCTGTGTCCTGCAAAAAAATCCACGTATTCTTCCTGCCGGCCAAACCTGTTGGTGCGGGTTTTCACCTCACCAAGGATTTTTTCTGGATGATTTTTAAACCAGTTCCCATTGCATAATTCCTGGACCTGGCAGGTGCCCCTTTGGAATACCAAAATATCAGTTCCTACCTTAGTTGTGGGGAATACTCCCTCTGGTAATCTCCAGGCATCTAGCAGTCTTCCTTTGGAGGAAACTGCTTGTTTGACTTTATCTTCATTGGTGTTGAGAAAACCGCTGGGAACAATCATTATCATCAGAGAATCTCGATTTTTCAGTGAATCAATACCTCGTGACAAAAAATATTCCTCGTACCGGTCAAATTCCTTTCCCTCGCCAAGTCCCCGCCATTTGTCCTTGTAGTCGCCGTATGGCGGATTTCCCATCACCAGGTCAAACTGTGGGATGGAATATGATTTGTTGATGGCTCGGCCTTCCGAGTCAAAAAACTGCTTTTGGAAGCTTTCATTTATCACTGTGGCTTGTGGATGCAGCAGCTGGTTGATGCGGGCAGATGTTCCATCGACTTCATACATGGTGAACTGGTTGTCGTTCCGGCCTTCTGCAAACCGGCCCGTTCCCGCTGTGGGCTCCAGTACGGTGACAGCATGTGGAGCGTATGCATCTGCAAGCTGCCACATTTTTTTAACCACAGCATTGGGCGTATAGAATTCGTTGAGGGTTCCGTGCACCGTGGCACCTTTCTCTCCCAGGCCGCCGGCTCCCTCATAGGCCCTCAATTTCTCCAGGTCGGCGGCGGTTATCTGGGTGTCCTCCTTCTCGAGGATTTCCAGGCACTCCTCCCGGATGCTTCTGGTTTGCGATTTTGTGTTTTTTTGATTTTCGATATTCTTTTCTTCCGGTGAATTGGGCAGACTCCACTCATCAATTTTCATTTCTTTGTGGGTGGTCTCAATCCATTCCTGGATGAGGGTGATCAACAGGATTCTGAAAGATAAGTCAGAAACATTAAACATCACTGAATCAGC
>CAMGSV010000124.1 GCA_946061495.1 uncultured Spirochaetales bacterium
TTGATTCCACCCCTCTCGCTAAATTTTCTAATCCTTCTTTAATATATGAATATTGTGATTTTTCACGCCATTTATCCTTAGTAGGAAAATTAGCAATGATTTTACCCTTTTCAGAGAAGAATAAAATATCACCAACAGTCAAAGATTTCGTTTTGCAAGCAAAAACATAGTTTTTATTGTTTTCAGGAAACTTTTCTTTAAACTGATAAGCGATTCCCTTACCCATGAAACCTTCACAATTTACAGTGTTAACAAGACACTCTGCAGAAGAATCAAAAATATCACCATCTTTAAAAGCGATCATATTCTCACCTTACTGAAATAGGGATTTATCTTTATATCAAAAAGATAATTGCCAATTACATTGCTTGCAAGTTTATCAATATCTTTGTAAGTATTTTCATCTGGTACAAATATAATAGCAAAATCCGCAGGTGAAACTGGAGATATTGCCAGACACTCTGCCATACAAGCATTTTTACTTTTTTCATCATGATAATCACGAGATTCCATAGCCTTCCAATCTATAGATTCTAATCCTTCATTATAAGTTAAAACTTCAGGTTTGGGATTTTTTGACAAAGGATGTGCTGTACAAATTTTAAAATCATTGTTCTTTGCAAAATCACGTAAAATGGTAATAACACAAAAAGTTGTATCTTTATAGTTCTTATAAACTGCACCTGTAAAAGCTGTTTTTTCAAAGAAATGAAAAGGAACATAATCCAGAATTCCTAAGGCTTCCCTTTTTTCAATAATTTCTTGATCAGCAACATCAGCCTTTAAAATTTCTTTTTTAAGAGCAGCTGGACGTGACAAAAGACCATGAGTAAAAATCCCTTCAAGATTCTCAAGTGCTGTTACATGATAAAAAAGCTTTCCATCTTGTATTCTCTTTGCCATAAAATACCTCCTAACATATCACACCATATATTGACAATATATTCTACCCCACTCTCCCTTTACTCCATGCTCTTTACCATCTTCTCGATAAAAGCTACTTCTTCCATAAATTTATCCAATAGAAAGTTCTCATTCGCTTCATTATCTGATAAATTAAATAAACTTTTTATCTGATTCTTAAAATCCAACATCCTTGTTTTACATTGTAAATCACTTAGATCTATTCCCATTTTCTGTTTATCAATAACACAATCGATAAATTTAGGATTTTTAAAATGAAACTTTGGAACAAATACACTTAGATAATCACTTTTAGAAACCCAAGCAGCTCCCATTTCATTGAGACATGCTACACTTTCAAAATATTCATCAGACAATAGAAAAATCATAAAAACATTACTATGAATATTCTTCCGTAAATATTCAAATATATTTTCTCCAGTAGGAATCCCATGTAAAGGATGAGAAGTGTATATTAGTTGATTGTTTTTTACTCCAAGCCCTGTTAATAAATTGCGTAAAACATTTCCATATTTTTTATCCTTACTGCTATGACTAATAAAAATTAAAGGTTCTTTTTTTAATTGACTATCACTATGGTGTTCTAAAGAGGCTTTATATCTTTTTATTACTTGGTTACATAGTTTTACGGAATTAGAATGCTCTATTTCAAAAAAATAATTATGTGCATTGGCATATTTTAGGAGTTCTTCAATTAGGATAATAACTTTTGAAAACTCTGCTTCGTCAATATATTTCTCAAGAGCTTTCCCTTTTGAACAGTTATAATATTCTTTTAACCTTACACCAACACATTCTGATGTAAAATTATCAAATTTTACATCAGAAAAATCTAAAACCGATCCATTGTTATTAAACATCTCTTTTATGGCAATTTTTTCTGCAGGACTTAACTTCATTTTGTCTCCTCAATACCTAAATCTTTTTTCATTGCGATGAGTAAATTTTCATTACGTTTTTCTTTTACAGGTTGAGGTAACATTGCTTCTACTGCCTCCATTGCAGAATGATATTTCGATAGAATATTCCTTGGTGCATATAACTGCATTTGTGCTTCGATATCGAAAGGTTCATCATCAGATATATCATTCTTCTTCGGTAAAGATATGAATTGATTTTCTAAAGGTATTTCAAGAGCCTTTATAACTTTTAAATATAACGATTCCTTCTTTTCACAAATAACTGTTTCTCTGCTCAGCTTTTGACTTCTTTTCATACTCTGTATATGAAATAAATTTGACACTATAACTCCAAGTAATGCAAAACCTCCCGTTACAAAGGAAAGATAATATTCTCTCATATCCTACCCCACCACACTCACAATATACGCCACTTCCTCGTCACTCAAGCCCACAAGATCAAACAACTGCTGATCCAAATCCTTCGTAAAGTCAATCAAAGTATTCTCAAAAGAATAATCCATCACATCTGGTACTTTTTTTCCTAAAGAAGTCAATGACTCATCCGTCATCAAGAACATGAACTTGATGAGTTTTGTATTGCAGTAATTGAAAAAATTCTGAGCCTCTTCGATAGTTTTAAATGTTCCTAATGCAACACGAGAACGGCCAAATGCAGAATGATTGTCGATTATCTCAATTTGATTGTCCCTTTTCTGGCCACCAGCATTTGCACTCGACACTACTACTTGCCATTCATCAATGTATGAGTCGTTTGATTTAATAATATCCCTAGATGCTACGAACCACTTTGCACGGCCAGCCTTACCAGCCTTGTCATTCGTGAACAACTTTATTTCCCTTTTAAAATCCATTATTCCATCGTTAGAAAACACTCTCACCTTTTCTGGATTTTTTTCAACAAAATCACTCTCTATGCCAAATAAATTCCTTGGCAAGATTCTATCATGCATATATGGCAAACCATGTTTTTTAACAATATCGCTGATTTTATTCAGGATTTTTCCATCTTTGGGATTTAATGGAAGCAACTCTTCACCTGGATTATCCAAGTAAACAGCACTTCTTTCTCCATCCTTACTGTAGACATACATAAACCCCCGTTTCGTTTTCCGCTTGTTCTTTGATACGACACTTATTCCATCCGCAATAGCCACATCCTTAAAAACATCACAAGCATTGGGATAGTAAACAATCTTTTCCAAGGAAATATCATTGATTTGGTTGAGCCCAAACTGCTGCATACCCTTCCCGCTCCTGTGAATCCACCTTACGGCAGGATAAATCAAGGATGTGTAGCCAGCAGATATTTTATCAGCAGCCATTTGGAAATGCTGAAAAATATTGGTTCGTGATGCCTGTCCGTTCACTGCATTCTGTGCCAATGCCACCTCATCCTGATACGGCGGGTTTCCCACCACTGCGTCAAATTTCATTTCCTCTCCATCCTTCTTCCAATAGCTTGAGCGTGTCACCTTGGAAATAAAGTTGTCTGGCTTGTGCCTCAGCTGGTTCACCAAGTCCTCAAAAAAGTGGGCGTTCACCCTTGCCTCGGTAAATCCTGCCAGCGTCCGTTTTGTAATGCTCTTTGCCATGGGAGTCTTGCAGATGACATAGATGTTTTCTGCAAGAACCTTCTTCCACAATTCTTTTTCTTGTTCTCGTGTGGCAGTGGGACCCAATTCCAATTTTTTGCGATTGCGGAACACGTTGTAGGCGCAGTACAAGGCATAGAGCCCACTCTTTGAGTTGATCTCCAAAATGCGAGTGTTTTTTCTGTACACTTCTTTTGTACTATCATTTTGCTCCACAAAAACTGGGTCAGTTATCGGTTCCCTGTATTTTTCATCATAAAATCGCCAGCCGCCCAGACTTTCCGTCAGGTGCATGTTCACCACCCGCCAGGGGGTCAGAACCGTCTCCTTGTCGGGATTGCGGAAGGTGCCAAAAATGGTGCTGATCCGCTCAATCCGCTCCTCAACGCAGAGCCTGTCGGCAGCCTTTGCCATCTCCCGTATCCTGATTCCAGCCTCCCGGAACACGTCCGAATCGTAGTACTTCTTGAACTGGTTGAATTTTTCCTTCGTCACACCATTGGGCATGAACTCCTGCCAAGAAAGATTATCCACCAAATCAGTAAAATTGTCTATGGTAATTGCATCCTCAGAACCATCCAGATTTTTCTGCAAGTCTGCACCATAAATCAAAAGTGGCATTCTGATGCTGATTCCCCGCAGGATGGAGATGGCGGAGTCCCGGTTTTTCCGCGCCTCCATCAACCGCCGCCGAAACTCCTCCTCTTCCGCTGTCAGCTCCCGCTTTTCCTTTTGCAGCCTCTTTGCCTGTTCGAATTCCTCCTCGGTAAATCCCAAGGAATTGATGTCAATGTCACCAGTCTTGGGCATTGCTTTTGTAATGCCGATGATTTTCTGCAGCTCACCAAATTCCCTCAAGGCCAGATCATCCAGCTTCATCAGCTGGTCATTGTACAAGTAGCTGTCCTCAAAGCCGTTTTTCACAACCCGCTCCACGTACACCTTTTTCAGCTGCCCCAGCATCTTCTCTGTGTCGTAGACCTTCATGGCACTGCCCTCAAAGCCGATGATGGGACAAAAGTTGATGAAGTCTCCCAAGGTTTGCCGGTCTGAGCCAGTAGTCTCTCCAGCCTTCCTGCTGATTTTCACCGCCTCCGCAATCACTTTGAGCGTTCTGTCTGGAGCAAAGTCAAAGACAAAGCACTCCTCCTTCACCTTCCCGGCAATGGTGGCGGGAGTCTGTACCCTGAATATGGTCTGCATGTAAGCGCTTGCCGCAGTATTGTAGCTGCCGGAAAGCATAAAGCAGGCAGTCCAGGGCTTTACGCTCACTCCAGTGGTAAGGCGGCCACAGCTCAGTGTAATGGTGTAGGTGTTTTCAGGATGGTCTGTCATGGCCTTTTCCACGGCCTTCAATGCGTCAGTTGAATCAACCTCCTCGTCACCAACACCAGCAACATTGACAATTTCGTAGCAGACAAAAACGGGATGCTGCTGTAAAAGCCTGCTGAGTGCCTTCGCTTCCTTTACACCGGGAATCATCCACAGTGAGTGGCGGAAATTTTCCCTGTACTCCTGTTTTGAAAAAGGATAGTTTGACTGCTCATCCTCCTTGGTCAATAAATCCAGAAATTGCCTCACATTCGTCTCATGGATAAAGTCACCTTGTTCATCCACCCGAAAGAATTCCCGGAAATTGAAGGCAATGTCCGCATCTGCATACTCAGGATACAGTTTTCCTAGGTCATAGGTAAAGATATTCATTCGTGGCAGACAAGCGTAGGGATTTGGGTCTCCTTGATGGAGGATATCCCAATCAGCCTTTGCCTTTTGCTCCATCACATAGTCCCAGGTGAAGATTTCCTCATCCTTAAAGTCATCCATAAGATTAAAGGGTGTGCCGGAAAGATGCAGCTCCCGTGTATGACCCTTCCTGCACTTTGACAGCACACTGTTCCCCAGCTCCGTTTTTGTCCCCTCGTGGGCCTCGTCAATGATGATGAGGTCCCACTCAATGTCGAACACCTCCTCGTTCTTTGCAAACTTGCCACCCACTATCTCCGAACCACGCATATCCTGAATGGAGGCGAAGTAGATGTAGGAGCTGGTACCTGTTTCACCAGCTAGTTTTTCCATTTGGTCCAAGGTAGAACCGTTTTGCTTGGAACCATAATCAAACTCAGGTCGGTCATAAAAAATCTTCTCGTAATCTTCAAACCAGCCCTTGTCCACAACAGGTCGGTGGGTCAAAATAAGGGTACGACGAATATCACACTCTTTTACCAGTTGCAAGGCAGACAATGTCTTTCCAAACCGCATCTTTGCATTCCACAAGACCTTGTGGCTGCCGTTTTTCTTGGCAAATCGCCGCCGTGCAAAGTCCACCGCCTCCCGCTGCTCCTTCCGCAGGACAACAGGGCTTTTCCCAGTGGAGACCTCGCTGGCATTGAGGGACTTCCTCCCCTCCTTCACGGCGGCAATGGCCTTCTTCACCGTCTCCAAGTCTGTATAAAACCATTCGTTTGCCTTGTGCTCTTGGTCAAAATATTTATGCCGTATTCCAGACCGTTCCAAAACCTTTCTCACCTCATGGTCTTGAAATACTACAACGCTTGTACCTTTCTCATAAGCAGTCTTTTCCGTATATAAAAGCTCAAAACTCACTCCCGCCGTTTGGGTTTGATGGCGGATTCTTTCACGGGCAGCATCATTGAGTATCTTGGAATTGGGCTCTGCTCCCAAATATTGAAAAGGAGAACCTTTACAACTCGCCTCTCCTACCTTGAGTATGCCCGCATGAGCTGAATCATTAATCCTATACACATAAATCAACTTTTGTACAAAAGATTCATTAAAAAGCTCAGCCATCATTTCCCCCTTCACTGCTCCAGCAAGTCCACGAACCGCATTGTCCTGCCAGTCTCCCAATCCTTTACCTTGCAATAGATTCCGTTGTGCTTGAAATTGTTGCCCTTCTTGCACCCCTCACACTCTGTGGAAAGCACCACTGTCTCGAACAAGGTCTGCTCTGTCTGCGTCTCCCGGCAGCAACTGTCCGGAACCACAAACTTGAGGCCGTCCATCTGCCAGATGTTCCAGACCACTATCTTGGCAAGGCCCACCAAGTCCCGGGACGGCAGCTCCTCTCCAAACCTGTATTGATAATACTCCTCAACGGAAAACAGGACATTCTCCCTTGCAATCAACACATTGTCACCCTGCCAGTCAAAGCCGTAGCAGCTTTGGACAGCCTGATACGCCCACTTCAACCAATGTTCTTCATCAGTACAATTTTCAGAAACAACCCGCAGCTTTCTGTCTAAAAGGCCGATTCTGTCGCCCACCTCGATATACTCGCCGGTCACGGCATCATACCGGCTGACAAGATAGGGAGCCTCTCCGCAAGAAATTTCAAGACGTGTGGACTTTACATAATCCTGCCAGCCCTTGCCCTCCGCTGTAGGAAAGGGTATCTTGCAGGAATTCGTTTGCCAAGACTTGACCTCACAGTCCCCATGGTTGAACCTCCCTTCCCCTCCAAACCAGGCATCGTCCACCAAGTTGTTCTGCAGATTGCAAACCCAGCTGGGAGTGAACACCTCTGCCTTCTGCCGCACACGCCGCTGCTGCTCAAGCTTTCCCTTCTCCACCCTGGGCTTGATGACACTTCCGTGGCGAGAGGTAATCAGGTCCACCGTTATGGGGGAGGCCGGGCTATACCGCTTCCCATGCTTGAGATAATTGTCTGTGGCCCAGATGATATTCCTCCCGGTGGACTTGTCCTGCAGCAGGATTTGCAGCAGCTCCTTGTCCAGCTTGAGGATATCGTTCTCTCGTATGTCAACGGCACTTGCCATTCAGCCACTCCTTCATTCCACCCCATTCTACCACAATCCTTCCACAAAATCCATTCTCCCCACTACCTGTCCCAAACAATGCTACAATATGCAAAAAACCAGTACTATCTGGAACTTCAAACCAGTACTGTCTGGAACTTCAAACCAGCACTATCTGGAACTTCAAACCAGCACTATCTGGAACTTCAAACCAGCACTATCTGGAACCTCAAACTAGCACTATCTGGAACCTCAAACTAGCACTATCTGGAACTTCAAACTAGTACTATCTGGAACTTCAAACTAGTACTACCAAGAACTTCAAACCAGCACTGTCTGGAACTTCAAACCAGCACTGTCTGGAACTTCAAACTAGTACTATCTGGAACTTCAAACCAGTACTGCCTGGAACTTCAAACCAGTACTATCTGGAACTTCAAACCAGCACTATCTGGAACTTCAAACCAGCACTATCTGG
>CAMGSV010000125.1 GCA_946061495.1 uncultured Spirochaetales bacterium
GTTTTATGGTGTCGACTTCTTTGATGTGCGGCGTCTTTTGCCGACTGGTGCCTATCCCTCCACCCACTTTCACGGGTTTCATCAGTACTGTGGCACCGCTCTCCGCTGCATGAATGCTGCTTATATCACGCGCGTGATCCATTAGCTATAGGCAAAAGAATGTCTCCAAAGCTTGCCAAGGTCAGCTGAGCATTGTCCACCATAGAGTTGAACTTGCCCAAGGTAGAGGTGGAAAGTTTTTCCATCATGCCGTTAAACCTTCCACCCTCATCGGTCATTAGATTGAAGGCTTGTTCCAGTTCAGGAAAGCCTACCTTGCCCTCGCTTACCAAGTCTCGCACCTCAGTTTCAGCCACTCCCAAAACCTTTGCCAAGGACTGTAGCACAGGAATTCCTCGACCTTGGAATTGATTGATGTCTTCGGCAAAAAGCCTTCCTTGAACCTTTGCCTTACCGTAGATATCTGCAATGTCTGAGATGCTGCTTCCTGTTGCAGCGGAGATGTCTCCAATGCGACGCAGGGTTTCTGTTACCTTGTTCGCTTCTATATCGAAGGCTAAAAGTTTTTTTCCAGCTTCATCTATGTCAGCAGAGTCAAATGGTGTTGCTGCTGCCAGCTGTGTCCATTCATCCTTGATTTGAGTAGCCTTCTGTGCGTCGCCCAGAAGCACCTCTAGCGCCAGCTGGGTCTGCTCCAGGTTCCCGGCGAACTTGATGGCAGCTACTCCAGCCCCTGCAAGGGCTCCAGCAAGCACTGTGCTGGGGCCAGAAAGCTTGTCCAGGGCATCTCCAAGGCTTGCGGTTTTTTTCTTGCCTTCGTCTAGCTTTTTGATCAGTCGCTCGAATTCCTGCAGTGCCTTGCCGACCTCTGCCTCTACCAGTACTTTCAGTTCATCTGTTAATTCCATTTTTTCTTGCCCGCTCCTTAGCCAGTTGTAGCCTCTCTTCTTCCTGACATTCAGCTAGTGCCTGGTTGAAGATTTCTGTCATTTTCATGATAGTCTCGCATTCATTCTGCCAGCCTTTGCCATGGGGAAGTCCAAATTCTCTGATGCGCTGCCAAGTGTTGTAAGCTTGATAGAATTCTGGGGTAAGGTAGGTTTTTATGTCTTTTCTTTTTAACTTGTTGCCCAGCACCAAAAGGATGACATCGTCATAATCTGGATGCCATTCCTCTTGGTGCCAGCCATCATATACAAGGCCTAAGCCTATTCGCAAATTTTTTTTTCCGTCGGGGTGATGGTGTCGCTGGCAACCTCGGCGCAGATGAGGGACACTAGGGTGCCGCATCCGTAGAAGGTTGCCTCCGCCAGTTCCTTTCCGCTGGTTATCTTCTTGACGGCAACCTTTCCGTCTGCATCCTCGACTTCAACCTCAAGGTTTTTGATTTCACCTACACAGTTTCTAAGAATTTCCTTGGTGTCAAACACTGTCTCCATGATGGTTTCCCCCTGGGAATTGCGCCAGGCCCGGATGTTTCTGAGCTTGCCATGGTTCTCTGCCGTTGCCCGGATGACCTCCACCTGAAGCTGCTCGTCCTCTGGCAACAACTCGTTGCCATTGAGGGCCGGGGTAAAGAAGTAGCGTTTATGGGCTAAAAATTTCATGCCGCCTCCTTGGTCAAAAAGTAGGTCACGGGCTTGGCCGAGCCGTCAACACGGTAGTTGAAGTTAAATGGCTGGGCTCCATCCATGGGCTTGTCCATGGTCAGCTGCTCGGTGATGACGGGGAAGTACTCCCACATCTCACGGTCTCCCTCCGGCACCCTTTCTGCCCGGCTGAGCATGTAGTGGTGCAGCTTGGTGACGGACCTGTACACCGTGACGGAGGTGCCGTCGTCCACAATCACCATGCGGTACTCCTTCAGAAGCTCCATCTGCTCCGGGCTGTCTGTCTCCACGTAGCCACTAATACTGCCTGTTCTATCCTTGAATGCACCTGGTGCGTAAGCTCGAAGCCCTGTGTCAACATCTGCTTGAGTGGTGATGTCATGACTGGTGGACTGACTGGAGTCGGACACGTCGGTGACAAAGCTAATCTTGTTCAGCTGCATGGGAATCACCACATCCCCCTCCACAAGCTTCTGGCCTGCCCGCCCGTAGTATACCATGTCCGGGGTAAGGTCAATGGCATCATCCCCGGCGGCAGGATCCTTCTTGGGAATGCCGGAACCAGATGATGCAATACTCTTAATTTTGTAAAATTGACTTTTCTCCAAAGTCTTGTCAGCTTCTCCCACGATGGGTTCGCCGAACGTTATGCTGTAGAGAAAGCCATCTTTACCTGTTGCTCTCATGCTAACCTCCTATCATCGATGCAGGATATGTCACCGTAACTTTGTAGGTCTCGGTATAAGCCACCGGCATCGGTTTTTCTTCATCATCAGAATAAACAAAACTTCCCGCCTGCTGCCGACTCCATACGGCATACAGCCTTTTGGTTTTGTCCTGGTCAATTTTTACGACAAGCTCCATCTTGCCCTCGGCCTCCAGCCTGTTGAGCCTTCTGCTGTCAGCTATGGCCCGGTTCACCCAGGCGGCATGGGTTCCACCAGTAGAATAGGTTGCCCAAAACTGCACCTTTTCCATAGCGTTTGCCTCATGATTGTCCGCAGTCTCTCCTGCAGCCTCTATGCCTGCAAATGACAGGCTGATTGCTGCTGTGGCTCCTTCCGCCTTTTGGGGCAGGAGGATTGTCCTTAGATTCAGCTCCCTTTTGATGCCTTCCTCCAGGGCCCTTATTATTCTTTCCATCAGTTGTCCTCCTTCAGCGACAGGAACACCGCCTCCTGCACAATGCGCATGATGTAGGACTCCTCCTTCTTGTCGATGTACAGGAAGGGGCGGGCGGGAATCTGCACCTTGTCCTTGATGATGAACAGCACGAAGGGGGCCTGTTTTCCTTTTTGTGCCATCCATGCCTTTCCTGCTCTCCACATCTTCCATTTTGCACCCTTCATGGCCCTGATAAGTTGCCCTGGGCTGGTGGCGCTGTACTGCCGCATCAGCTGTCGTGTTTTGGCTCCAGCAGGAATCCAAAGCCCTTTTCCCTTACTAGTGATGGTACCGCCTTCCTGCTGGATTCTGGCATACTTTAAGTTTGTGCTGGCATCTGCCCAGGTCTGCCCGCTGTGGGCTGCAATGGATGCGGCCAGGGCTCCGGTGTCCCGCAGCGTCCTGTTGCCCTGCTTCACCGCAGCCGTCAATGGGGCATTGGCGGGAGGGACTCCCCGGTTTATCTTCTTGTTGGCACAAGATTGTAGATAGGCTGCTATCTTGGGCATTGCCCGTGCCACGGAGCCCTTCAGGTTCGCTCCGAATCTGGGCAGGTCCTTCACGATTCTAACACCCATGGCGACTCCATCTTGCAGGTACTTTCATAGCAGCCACCGCCGCCCCGCCATCTTCTGCCACGTCTGTCTTTGTCTTGATGTCTCCAAAGCTTGTTCTGATTATGAGAGCATAGTCTTGGTATGCAGCCTCGGCCTTCTGGCTTTCCCCTACAAAGGCAAAAAGCTCATAGATAAACATCTTCAAAAGAGCAAGTCGCACTTCTGGAACTGCCTCATCGTACATATGGCCTGTGCTTTGGATGTCTGCCTTTGTCCTGAGCTTGGCAATGGTTAGGCAGCGGATGCCGTTCTGTTCCTCCCCGATGGTCAGAGTGTGGTAGTCCTGCTGTGGCAGCGCCGTCTTGATGTCCTGGATGGTGACCTGTCCTGTCCCCTCAAGCCAGTCCTTTAGCTCCTCCTGGTCTTCCTCGGTGCTGGACTCCTCTGTTGGCGGCTCGTCCTCCGGCAATTCTTCTTCTGGTGACATTTCCTCTGGTGGCAGCTCCTCCTCCGGCAGGATTCCTTCTGTTTGGTTCAGTGTGTCGTTCATGTCTGCTCCTTGATACGAAAAAGGCGGCCTTGCCCGGCCGCCCGTGGTTTATGTTGACTTGAAGGTGACGTTGACGGTGGCCGCAGCCGTTACCTCCAGGGTGGCTGTGTTGCCGGATGAGGTGGTGACACCTGTCCATGCGTCAACCTGGTGGCTGCCGGTTGGACTGGCGGTGAAGGTCACTGTCTTGCCTGCCGCCACCTTGTCCCCGCTGGTGATGGCCTTGCCGTCAACCTGGGCCGTCACGGTGCCGTTTGACCCTGCGGTGAAGGTGATGGCGAAGGTCTCCTCGGAGAACCTGCCGAAGGCGATTCCCTTTGTGTTGACCAGGGGGAAGGGCTTGCTCTTGGTGAAGAGGTTCATTCCCCGCTGGCCGCTGCCGGTCTCGGTGAAGGAGTAGATGGGCACCGCCTCCCGCTGCACCACGTCGTCCAGCCGCAGGTACACCAGCTTCTGCCCGGCATTCAGCGCCCGGCAGCAGATTTCCCCATTCTCGCACAAACCCCTGGTGGTCTTGGTTCCGTCTGGAGCCACGTCCACATAGCTGTCCGCATCCTCCATCACCTTGTAGGGGCCTGCCAGCAGGTGGTCTGCACGGATGGCAGAGGTGTTCTTGGCGGAGGTCAGAAGGTCCACCAGGCGGCTGTACACAGACGGATGGGCAATGAACTCCACGGCCCCGCCCACACCGTTGTTGGAGATGGCGGTTTTGAGCTGGGAGAGGAAGCGTACCACGTCCCCCATGGTGGCCACCGCCAGGGTTTTGCCGAACACAAAGCTCTTCACCTCCCCGTAGCTCACCTGATAGCGAATAAGCTCTGCTCCTGCCTTCATCATGTAGTCAATCTTTCCCCGGTGGGCCTGGCAGCACAGGGCGTTGGTGGTCTCCCGCACCATGTCGGCGTGCTGGCTCAGGTACTCGTCGATGATCTGCTGCTTACCCTCGCCGGAGGCCCGCTCGTACTCGTCCATCTCGGTGGCACGAAGCTTGTCGTCAATTTCAATCGGCATGGGTACAATGTCGGTAACATCCATGCCGTGCTTGGGCACGATTCCCGTGTCCCCCCGCACCACTACAGGCACATTGCCATACTCCCTTTTGAGGCTGGCCGCACTGATGTGGGTGCTGTTTTTCATTTTTCCCGCACCGAAATAGTTTCGGGCAAGGCTAGTGTTCTCAGGCATCTGGCCCACAACCCGCTCGATGTCCTCTCGTCTGATGGTAATGGTTTTAACTGGCATAAATCCTCCTATCTAAAATTGCTCTCTGACCATCCGCCCTGTACAGGGTACAATCCTGTAGCGGCCAGCTTGTTCACCAGTGCATCCTCGGCAAGCTTTTCAGCTGCGGCGCTGTGGTCCAGGAGCCGGGAGCGTACCACCATGCCATGACGGATGATTTCTGCTGTCACCGCCTCGGTGTGGGGCTCCACATCCTCCAGCAATACTGCCGCAGGAGCTCCGCTGGAGCCCACGGCAGAATACACTCCGTCTGTCAGGGTCAGGATGGTTCCCGCCTTCAAAGCCTTTGTTTCCGCCTTCATCTGGCCCATCATGATTACCGGTGGGTGTCCGGGGTGGACAACGCCACGGTCAAAATATACCTGTACCTCTTTCATGTCGCCTCCTACAACCTGCTGGCCACCTTGCTCCAGCCCTCGTTCTTGCTGTTCTTGTCCTTGCTGTCTCCGTCATCAGAGAAGCTGTACAGCTGCTGTCCCTCCATCGTGGGCCACAGGCTCAAGATTTCCTGCAGCGTCAGCAATGCGTCGGCGCTGGTGTTGTCGGAAAAGTTGACCTCCTTTCCCTCGGCAAGCTCTGCTGCCAAAGCCTTGGCCTTATCCATAATTCCGGCAGGAACCTTGTCTTTGATGGCATCGCAGAAGCGGTCAACCTTGGCCTGTTTTAGCTGGCTTTCCATCTCCTCCAGCTTTGCCATCATGGCCTTGCTGGTAGCGTCATTGTACTCGCCGTTTTTCTCAGGGTCATCTTCCGTTCGCTTTACCTTTGCCTTCTTGTCTGGGTCATCAGACTGCTTTTTCTTTTCCAGCTCTTCTTTCAGTCGTTTATTCTCGGCCTCAAGCTCCTCCATCCTCTTCTTCTCTTCCTCTGTCATAGATACCTCCTGAAACTTTGGACTGTCTCCAAAGCTAAAGATTTCGATTGCATCGTCCTCGGCGTAGCAGTTTTTTGTCATAAGCTGCTGTAACCCTGGAATCTTTGGCGGAACCGCTCCGGTAATTGCTAGGCTATGCAGATACCGCTTGCCGTCACTTGCTCTCCTAGGTATGGTAACAGACCAGCCCTTGTACAAGCCGTTTCCGTCACCATCGTCATAGATACTGTCTAATTCAGGGTGCAGCATCACACTTCCTATTAACACCTGCTCTCCAGGATGGTTTGGGTCATCTCGTATTCCTTCTAATGCCAGTACATCCCCAAACTTAGGAAAACTGTCACCACGAGCCATGTCATGCCCTATACTGATAGGCCGTGTAGGAGTGAAGGTGTCCATCAAGTCCTGTAGATCCTGTCTGGTGATACTGGCTCCATCCTGCCCGAATTTTCCCGTGCGGCATAACTGCCACGTTCTTATTTTTGCTGGCATACACTCTCCTTCGGAAAACATTTTTCTTGTACGGTAAACACTCCAGTGGACAAGTTCCACTCTGCCATAGGCTTCATTTTCTGTTCAAAGATGATTCTCAGTCCCAATGCATACGCCAGCTGCACCTCGATAACTGCCCCCTTGCTATCCTCCCATCCTTTCATGGCATAGATGGTGTCACAGTAGGTGAGCTCCCGTAAGCAACAGCGCATGTACTCTTCCCATGGGATTTGTTCTTCCGTCTTTCCCAACTCTTCTTCAAGCCTCTTTCCGATGAGCCGAGGTGTTTTTATCTGGGTGTCAAGGTTTTCCTTCACCCAGTTCTCCGCCTGGATGAACCTCTCTTGCCAGCCCTCTACGCCAGTAATTGGTCCGCTAATGTAAGTCATGGATTCCTCCTGGACACAGTATTGCATGGCAGAATTTCTGTAAAACAATGCCGTGAAGACAGATTTTAAAAACGGCTTGATTTTGAACTCTTTCTGTTGTACATGGCAAGTTATGGGGAAAAGGTAGTAAATAGCGGTTTTCACCGATGAAAAACAGATTTCAGCAGGTATTTGGGGCAAGCCCCGCCGCCCGCTCCGCCTTGCCTGCCGTGCCCTACAGGATTGCCCCCGCCATCACCCGGAGTGCTAGGATAAACCCGGAGGAAAATAGATGTTGATACCAACGAAGCTAAGTCAGTTGAAACCTTCCAGCGAGCAGGAGGAGGCAGAGATGCAGGCGCAGTTGATGGAGAGCGAGCAGGAGGCGCTACTCCGTTGCCAACAAGCGGCGGCGATATACGGCATACCAGAGTGGGAGCGAGAGGAGGTGCGGGAGCGGGTTTATTCCCAGTACCTGCGGTCGTACAATGGATTGCCGCCAAAAGACAAACGCGGGAGCAATCCATACAGCTTTGAAAAATTCTTGGAAAATTTTAGATTTGACTGGTTTTCTCTGTGTGTCCGCTGCAAGCTCTGCGGTACGATGAATGGGTGGGGTGGCCACCACGGGATGCTCTGTGGGGGATACACAAGAAATAGGCCGAGGGAGTTTGGGTGGTACGGCGGATGCGATCTATATGAGCCGATTGAACCCG
>CAMGSV010000126.1 GCA_946061495.1 uncultured Spirochaetales bacterium
TACATAGTGTTTCACTTTATGGTCATAAACATAGTCTTGTATTTCTTCCGCCCTTGCCCCCTTGATGAAGTCAGCGAATTGGCTGCAAGCCTCCTGCAGGTCTGGGCTGCCGGAGCCGGAAACCTTCAGCTTGATTCTGTCGGTGACGGAAAGGCCGCTTTCCTTACGGAGATTCTGGATGCCACGCACCAGGTCACGGACATAGCCCTCCCGGCGCAGGTCGTCGGTGATCTCGGAGTCCAAGGCCACCGTCAGGGTTCCCTCGTTCACCACCTTGAGGTTCTCCTTTTCGATGCGGTCCACCAGAATCTTGCTGGAGTCCAGCTCCACAGGAGTTCCCTCCACCTCGATGCTGAGGGTGGAGCCCTCCAGAATGGACTGGATGGCCTCCTGCTCCAGTTGGACAATGACAGCGGAGGCGGCCTTCATCAAAGACCCCAGCTCCTTGCCCAAGGTGCGGAAGTTTGCCTTGGCCTTGTATTCCACCAGCTCGTCCTCCCGCTGGTGGAACACCACCTTCTTCACGTTCAGCTCTTCCCGGATGGACTCCTCCATCTCCAGCAGCACCCGCTTCTCGTCGGGATTCTTGGTGACGAACTCCACGGACTTCAGGGGCTGGCGAATCTTCAGGTTGTATTGGTACCGCAGGGAACGGCCCATGGAAACGGCCTTCTGGACGGTTTCCATCTTGAATTCCAGCTCCAGGTCACGATGGGCCTCGTTGTAGACGGGATAGTCGGCAAGATGGACGGACTCAGGGTCAGCGGAGGTCCGCAGGTTCAGCCAGATGCTCTCCGTAATAAATGGTATTACCGGGGCCGCCACCTTTGCAAAGGTCTTGAGTGCCCAGTAGAGGGTCTCGTAGGCCTCCTTCTTGTCCCCGTCATTCTCGCTCTTCCAGAAGCGGCGGCGGCTGCGGCGGATGTACCAGTTGTTCAGCTGGTCGATGTAGGATACGATGGGGTCGATGGCCTTGGACAGGTCGTAGGCATCCATGGCCACGGTGACATCCTGCACCATCTTCTGGGTGATGGACAAAAGCCAGCGGTCCAGGGGATTCACCGGCAGATTGTCGGCAAAGCCGTGGCCAGTGGCCTGAATTCCGTCGATGTTGGCATAGGTGACGAAGAAACTGTAGCTGTTCCACAGGGGAATGAGGATGCCCTTCAGCACGTCACGGACACCTTCGTCGCTGTATTTCAGGTCGTCGGCCTTCACTGCGGTGGAGTGCATCAGGAACAGGCGGATGGCATCGGCACCGAACATGGCCACCGCCTCTGCAGGATCGGTGTAGTTCCGCAGGCTCTTGGACATCTTCTTGCCGTCGGAGGCGAGAATCAGGCCGTTTACCACACAGTTGTTGAAGGCGGGACGGTCAAAGAGGGCGGCGGCCAAAACGGTGAGGGAATAGAACCAGCCACGAGTCTGGTCCAGTCCCTCGGAGATGAAGTCCGCCGGGAAGTGGCTTTCCAGGTACTCCTTGTTCTCGAAGGGATAGTGGTTCTGGGCGTAGGGCATGGAGCCCGACTCAAACCAGCAGTCCAGCACCTCTGGAATACGGGTCATGGTGCCGCCGCAGTCACAGGGGATGGTTATCTCGTCCACAAAATGCTTGTGGAGGTCTTCTGGATACACGCCGGAAAGCTCCTTCAGCTCCTGGCGGCTTCCCACACAGTGGGTTTTGCCGCAGTCGGGGCATTTCCACACGGGGATGGGGTTGCCCCAGTAGCGGTTGCGGCTGATGGCCCAGTCCCGGGCGCCCTCCAGCCACTTGCCGAAGCGGCCGTTCTTGATGTGGTCGGGCTGCCAGTTGATCTTCTGGTTGGCGGCCACCATCTTGTCCCGAATGTCCTCCACCTTCACGAACCAGCTGCCGACGGCACGGTAGATGAGGGGGCTGGAGCAACGCCAGCAGAAGGGATAGGCATGGAGAATCTGGTCACGCTTCACCAGGCTGCCCTCGCTCTTGAGGCGGTCGATGATGTCCTTGTCACAGTCCTTGACGAAGCGGCCCTGGTAGTCGGGCACCTCGGCAGTGAACCTGCACTCATTATCGATGGGGCAGACGGTGGGAACGCCGGAGCCCTTGAACACCAGGTTGTCGTCCTCACCAAAGCCGGGGGCCGTATGGACGATACCGGTTCCGTCCTCGGTGGACACGAAGTCTGCGTTGAACACCCGGAAGGCGCCGATGGAGGGAGGGTTGCCGTCGGAGCCGTCGGTGGCCTCCTTCAGGTGGGCGAAATAGGGGAACAGGGGCTGGTAGCGGGTGCCCACCAGCTCACTACCCTTCTTCCGCCACAGAATAGTGCAGGCGGCAGGGTCCTTGTAGTAGGCGCCAAGGCGGCTTTCCGCCAGAATGTAGCACTCGTCACCGTCGGCCACCTTCACGTAGTCGATGTCCGGCCCCATGGTGAGACCGAGGTTGGAGGGCAAAGTCCAGGGCGTGGTGGTCCAGGCCAGCAGGTAGGTGGAGCCATCGGCCATGTCGGCGTCATTGCTGTGGGGGCCGGCCTCCGTCACCTTGAAGCGGACCGTGATGGCAGGGTCATGGACATCCTTGTAGCCACCCAGTGCCAGCTCGTGGTTGGAAAGGACGGTGGCACAGCGGGGACAATAGGGCAGGATGTAGTGGCCCTCGTAGAGGAGCCCCTTCTCCCACAGACTTTTCAGCACCCACCAGATGGACTCCATGTAGTCGGGGTTCATGGTCTTGTAGTCGTTCTCGAAATCGACCCAGCGGCCCAGGCGGGTGATGGTCTGCTCCCACTCGTTGACGTAGCGCAGCACGCTGTCACGGCAGGCCTCGTTGAACTTGGCCACACCGTAGGACTCGATGTCAGTCTTGGAGTTGAGCCCCAGCTCCTTTTCGATGAGGTTTTCCACCGGCAGGCCATGGCAGTCCCAGCCAAAGCGGCGCTCCACCCGGTAACCCTTCATGGTCTGGTAGCGGGGAATGATGTCCTTTATGGTGCTGGGAATGAAATGTCCGAAATGGGGCAATCCTGTTGCAAAGGGAGGGCCGTCATAGAACACGTACTCCTGGCTATCCTTGCGCTGGGCAATGGACTTCTTGAAAATATCCTTTTCCTTCCAGAATGAAAGAACTTCCTCCTCCTGAGCGGGGAAATTCGCCTTTGGGTCAACAGGTTTATACAAAACAACTCCTCCTGAGTCTGAGGGAATCCAGTGACAGCCCCTTCGCTCCAAGGACACATCAACATGGCTCCCCTCTGTTTATCCGGAACAGTATGCCACAGAACGGGAAAAAGATAAAGTGGGAGGGCTTGCGGGGAGGATGGCTGTTTTTGCCCCAGGGGACTTAGACTCCAAAATACTTCTCGAAAAATTCTTGTAGTCTTGCTGTCACATTCTTCTTCACCTCCGTCCTATTACCCCCCACCAAATCGTGAGACTGGTGGAAGAATCTTATCAATATCAGTTCCCGTTGTCCTTAAAGCACCATCTCTAAAAGCGTTATCAATGAACTGCCTCGTTTCCTCTGGCTTCAGCCGCAACAGTGCGGTAATACTTGCCAACTCCTCACCCTTTTTCTTCTGGATGTAGCTCCGCCAGTCTGATTGTATGTCTGTTGATGTATTAATTGAAGCAATAAAATCTTCAATAAGTTGTTTTTTGCTTCTTAGTTCAATACTTCCACCAATTGCTTTTTTAATATCTACAATAATTTCTGAGTCCTTGCAATTGGATTCATGATATTTTGCAACTAGCATTAAAATATAATCAATATTAATGTCAACCTGTTTGATAAGCTCCATCTCAAAAACAATGTCATCGTTAATATTTTCCTTTTGAGCTTCATCTGTAGGTCTCAGTTCATCATGAATATCAATGTAATGGCTTTGATAATCCTGTAAATCATTAATTGAAAGCGTTTCATCACCTTCAAATTGGTCAAAGGTTGTAAGAATATTTCTCATCCTGAAGATTGCACCGTAAAGCATTACAAATTCTTTTTTTGCTTCAAGAGTAATAACCTTATTCACAAAATCTTGAATAGGAAATTTTGTTAGTAATTCATTTACAAGCTCTGTATAGCCTTTATGATATTTTTCTTTTTCATCTGTAAAACCATTGTAATAATCTTCAAAACTTCTCAGTAAAACAGTTCCTGTTGCGTCTTTATCACCAAATAAAGCAATTGCAGCATCCGTTTGAGATGAAAGGTCTCTAAAACAGACAATATTACCAAATGTTTTAATTGAATTTAAAATACGGTTTGTTCGGCTATAAGCCTGAATAAGTCCATGCATTTTTAGATTTTTGTCAACCCAAAGCGTATTTAAGGTAGTTGCATCAAATCCAGTTAAAAACATATTTACAACAATCAAAATATCTAACTCTCTATTTTTCATGCGTAAAGAAACATCTTTGTAATAGTTTTGAAACTTTTCACTTGAAGTATCGTATTCTGTATGAAACATTCTATTATAGTCTTGTATTGCTGATTCCAAATAATCTCGACTTACTAAGTATTTTATAGCCATTTCAATAGACTGAACACAAAACATTGAATTAAATCCAGAAAGTCGTCTATCTTCTTTCATTTCTTTTACACTGTTTCTGTCTTTTGCCGTTGCGCTTTCTGCAACATTTGCTATTGCTTTGTAAATATATTTTTCGTTTGTATTGCGTTTTGTTTTATGGTCAAAATGTTCAATAATATAATTAACAACCGCTGCAATTTTTTTCTGTTGAATTTAGAGCAGATTCTTTATCAATTCCTTCAACTTTTTTGTCTTTTACCCCATTTTTCATTCTTACAGTTTTAATGTAATCAATTCTAAATGGTAATACATTGTGATCATTAATTGCATCAATAATTGTGTAAGTATGGAGTTTTTCGCCAAATGCCTGGTCCGTGATTCTAATTCCAGCAGTGCCATTACTGCCTGCATTAGCCTTAAAAATTGGTGTTCCAGTAAAACCAAACAAATGAAATTTCTTAAAGCTCTTTACAATATCTTTATGGAGTTCTCCAAACTGACTTCTATGACATTCATCAAAAATCATTACAATATGACTTTGAAAAACAGAATGACCTTTATTCTTTTTCACAAAGATTCCAAGTTTTTGTATTGTGGTAATAATTATTTTACAATTATCATCTTCCAGTTGCTTTTTCAATATTGCCACAGATTTATTTGAGTTTGCAGCATCCTTTTGAAAACGGTCGTATTCCTTCATTGTTTGGTAGTCCAAATCCTTGCGGTCTACCACAAAAAGAACTTTGTCAATGCAATCCATTTGACTTGCAAGAATAGCTGTTTTAAATGATGTAAGAGTTTTTCCAGAACCTGTTGTGTGCCAGATAAAACCACCCGCTTGAATACTTCCTTCTTGATGATAATTTGAAGAAACAAGAATTTTGTTCAGTATTCTTTCTGTGGCTGCAATCTGATACGGTCGCATAACTAAAAGTGTATTATTTGTATCAAAAACACAATATTTTGTTAAAATATTTAATATTGTATGTTTAGCAAGGAATGTTTTTGCAAAATCTTCTAAATCATTGATTATTTTATTCTTCCCATCTGCCCAAAAGGAGGTAAACTCATAAGAGTTGCTCGTTTTTTACCACTTCCCTTTTTATTATTCACTTCTTTTATGTGAGATTCACGAGTTGTATTTGAATAATATTTTGTGTTTGTTCCGTTTGAAATTACAAATATTTGAATATACTCATACAAACCACAACCAGCCCAAAAACTATCACGGTTATATCTTTTGATTTGATTAAAGGCTTCTCTAATGGCTACGCCTCTCCGCTTTAATTCACAATGAACGAGAGGAAGCCCATTTACCAAAATTGTAACATCGCAGCGATTGTCATATTTTCCACCAGACGTATTTGAAACAGAATCATAGGACGCCACTGTATACTGATTCAACACTTGCAAATAATTGTTATGAATTTTTTTCTTATCAATAAGGTAAATATTTTTGAATTCGCCGTTGTCTCTTTCTAAAGTCTGAATATGGTCTTCTTGAAGCGGCGAGTTTTTTCTACAATTCCATCATTATTGGAAGCAATGTTTTTGCCAAAAAATGTATTCCATTCATTGTCAGTGAATTTATAGTTGTTTAATTCTTCAAGTTTTTTTCTAAGATTTGCAATTAGTTCGGCTTCTGAATTAACTCGCAAATGCTCATACCCTTCTTGTTGTAGCATATCAACAAATTTTGCTTCAAGAACAGCTTCACTTTGATATTCCTGTTTTCTGCCATACAGAGGGGTATATTCTGCAACAACAGTTGCATCGTTTGATTCTGCTATGATGTTATACATTTACATTGTCTCCTTAAATATTTAACAATCGGATTTGCTCAAATCTAACGATTTTCGCTTTTTTTGAATGCTAGTAATTTATCCCTGTAATATTCGTATTGCTTCTTTCTTGCTTCAATTTCCGCAGGAAGACCTATTTTCAAGTCGGAACAAATTGCATCAAAATTATCGAGAACATTCATACAAGCCCGAATTATTTTCCCCGTTTCGTCTTCATACAATAACAAAAACACCTCCCATGTGAGCAGCGTTAGCTGCGAACAAATCCGTTTGTTTTTCTTTAACAATCGGATTTGCTCAAATCTAACGATTTTCGCTTTTTTTGAATGCTAGTAATTTATCCCTGTAATATTCGTATTGCTTCTTTCTTGCTTCAATTTCCGCAGGAAGACCTATTTTCAAGTCGGAACAAATTGCATCAAAATTATCGAGAACATTCATACAAGCCCGAATTATTTTCCCCGTTTCGTCTTCATACAATAACAAAAACACCTCCCATGTGAGCAGCGTTAGCTGCGAACAAATCCGTTTGTTTTTCTTTAACAATCGGATTTGCTCAAATCTAACGATTTTCGCTTTTTTTATCATCATAATTTTTTAACATGGTTAATCTTTCCCATTTTAATGATGATTCTCCAAAATTTATTAATAATCCCACTGCTTTCTTTGTTCCATGTAAATAGTTTATAACTTGGGCTTTATGGGCATTAATTAACTTCGAAACACATTTTAATTCTACAATTACATTTTCAAAGCAAATGAAATCCGCATGATATTCCTTGTTTAACTTATTTCCTTTATAAAAAATTTCAATCTTTGATTCTCTAACAAATGGAATTTTCATTAATTGAAATTCTATTGCCAGAGCCTCTTGATAAACTGCTTCTAAAAATCCATTACCTAGTTCATTAAAAACATTCATACAAGCCCGAATTATTTTCCCCGTTTCGTCTTCATACAATAACAAAAACACCTCCCATGTGAGCAGCGTTAGCTGCGAACAAATCCGTTTGTTTTTCTTTAACAATCGGATTTGCTCAAATCTAACGATTTTCGCTTTTTTTGAATGCTAGTAATTTATCCCTGTAATATTCGTATTGCTTCTTTCTTGCTTCAATTTCCGCAGGAAGACCTATTTTCAAGTCGGAACAAATTGCATCAAAATTATCGAGAACATTCATACAAGCCCGAATTATTTTCCCCGTTTCGTCTTCATACAATAACAAA
>CAMGSV010000127.1 GCA_946061495.1 uncultured Spirochaetales bacterium
TCAATCATTTCTGCAATAAGATTTACAACAGATTTTGGAGTATAGAATTCTCCCTTTCCTTTGCCTTCCTGAAGCGCAAACTTTGTAAGAAAGTATTCATAAACGCGCCCCATAATATCGTTTTCTTTATCTGCATTTGTCTGGATATTGTTGATTTCATCAAGAAGGGCAGCGAGTTTTGAAACATCAATTCCAAGTCGGGAATAATAGTTATCTGGTAAAGCACCTTTGAGAGAAGGGTTTTGTCTTTCAATTGTGTTGAGTGCAGTATCAATTTTAAGTGCAATATCATTCTGTTTGGCGTTCTGAATGAGATATGACCATCGACTTTCATCAGAAACGTAGAAAACATTCTTCATTGTATAGAAGGGCTGCTTGTCAAGATAGTTTTCTTTTCCTTCCGCAATGAGTTCTGCACGGCGAGCATCAAATTTATCATTAACGAATTTTAAGAAGATAAGACTTAATACAACATGCTTATATTCTGCTGGCTCTACAGTTCCACGAAGTTTATCACATGCACCCCAGAGAGTATCTTCAAAGCTGACTTGTTTTTTTGCTTTTGCCATTTAAGAACCTAAATTTCGAGTTTTGTTAGAAATTTACAAAAAAAGCGTAAACCTTTGAAATTGAAGTTAGTAGACAAAAATAAAAGGTGTTACGCTTATGTGTGAACGATTGTACCATTTAACGAGTGATTTTTTCAATAACCTGAGGGGGAAATCTAGTGGAAGATGCAAATCCATCAAAGGCTGGCTGTAAGGTTGCAGAAAAGCTGACAGCTTGTGTAACTGGTTCCGGTTTTGTTGAGAAACTGGAATTTCAGGCTAATCACTGGCCCCTCAAACCAAACTCTTCCCTATAAAAATCCCGAATCTTGTTAAAGGCACTGGTAAGCTGGGCGATTCGTTGGGCTGCTTGGGTAGAGCTTGTTTCCTCGGTGGCTGTGTCTGGGTGGGCTTCCTTCAAAAACTGGGCGTAGACTCCCCGCACTTCACCCAGGCTGGGAATGGGCAGTTCTTTTTGTTGGTTATTTGCCAAACCGAATCCAAGTAGGCTTAAGGCTTCTTCCACCTCACGGGGAAGGGTGATGGTGGTTTTCTTTGTTTCCACTTGCTCTACTGTAAAATCCTGCTGGCTTGAATCAGCATCAGTAAAAACAGCTTTTTGATAATATGTTCTTTTGGGTTGTGGCTGGGGAATTTCGCCTTTTTCAAGGCATTCGTTCAGCATATCCCCCAGCTTGTCAAACAGGGAACTCATGGATTTTAGTATGATAGACAGAGGGGATTAAGTCAACAGTTGAGGAATCTGGTATACATCCTCCACTCCATCCACTAAAAGCCCCCCCATGCCCAGTTCCAGCGGAAGCTCAATGTCTATATTGAAGCGGTCTCCCACAGAAAGGCAGTGTTCCGCCCTGCAACCAAGCTTTTCCACTGCCAGCAAAAAGGGGGCGGGGTGAGGCTTTGATACTTTACAGGTGTCAAGGCCAATTACTAGGGGAAAGAATTCCTCCACGCCTAGGGCTGCCAGAGTTTTTCGCCCCACCAACACTGGATTGTTGGTGATGCAGGCCAGCTGGTAGTGTTGGCGTAAGCTTTCCAGTGTTGCCACCAGCTTATGGTCTTTCACCAAAAAATCAGCTGGTTCCAACAACTCTTCTCGCCAGCGAATACTTTCTTCTATAGAGTAACCTAGCTGCACAAAGGTATTGCCCAAGCTCAGGGCTTTTCCTCCGCTCTTTTCTTCCCAATTCCTCTGTGTATCTTCTATTCTTTGGCGGGCTTCTTGGTCAGAAATTCCTTCCAGCTGGGCATAGTGGTGAATCTGTATCTGGTTTTGCTGAAGGGCATATTCCTTGTGGCTGTACAAGGTGGAGTCAATGTCAAAAATAATGGCTTTAAGCTGTTGGGGCCTACGATACATGTTCATAAAGCTACTTCCTTAAATGGATTCTTTAGGGGCAAAGACTTGACTCTGATGAACCAGAGCCTGTGCTCCCTCTTGAATGGAACTGAATTTTCCAAGACCACAGTATGCCAACACTGCATCTCCTACCAATTCTGCATCGGCACAGGCAGTAATGGAAAATGCAGCCTGTACCACCTGGCTTTTATACCGAAGCCATGCGGGATTTTTTGCCTGTCCGCCTGTAGTACAGATGGTACTGTCAATTTTTGTTCCTGTCATTGTAGCAATGGCAGAAAGTTTTTCGTAGGCAGTCTTTACCTCCACCGCTAATGCTTCCATCAACTGGAAGCCTGCTTCACTGAGTGGAGGATTTCGCAACAATGCCTCCACAAAATCTTGATAGCCTAAATGAGGAGCAGTAGCCTTTTTCACCTTACTGAACCGAGTGCCACTGTCAGGCAAAAGGACGCTGGCATTGAATAAACCAGGAACCAAGGAGGGTAGCACTCGCACTCCTTCAATACCAGAACTGTGCAGTGCTTGGCTAGGATTGCTTGCAAGGCAAAGGTTGATTCCTTCACTGCTGCCCGCCCGATCGCAAAGCTTTCCAGGTTCCAAGGTATTGGTGCCAATAAGGGCCACCGTAAAATCTGGTCCCCCGCAAAATACTGGAGTTGTGTCACTTAAACCCAATGTTTTTGCAATTTCTGGCAGCAAGGTTCCTGCCTTGGTAGCGGGTGTAACAAAATCAGGGAGCTTGGAGCTTTCAAGTCCCAGCTTTTCCAAGGCTTCTTGGCTCCAGTAGGCTGGCTCAAAGCGTTTTTCTGGCAAAATAGTTAAAAATCTTCCCGTAAGTCGCCAAATCAGGTATTCTGGCCCAGAAATGATTTTTTCACTTTTGTTCCATTCCGCTGGAAAAAGACGCTTAAAAGCCAAAAGTCGTGGTAAAAAGATTGAAAATAATTGACGGGAAGCCAATTCTCTCTGGATTACCTGTGAAAGAGCTGGTGCTACAGGATGGTTCCATAAAAAAACTTCTCCGGCAGTGGTTGCCAGGGTAGGGCCATTGCCAGAAATACAAATCCCTTCAATCGGTTCTTCAGGTTTTTTGAGGCAAAGCCTGTGGGTGGCTTCCTGCAATGCAGCAAACCAATGGTCTCCAGAAAATAATTTTGGTAAACAGCAGGGATTGTCTCCAAATTCAGAAGCACAAAGCCCTTCTTGATTAAATTCTGTCTTGGGAAAAAGCACTCTGGCTTCAGATAAAACCTGCCCCTGTAGATTTACAAGGGCAGTCTTTAATGAGGAGGTCCCAATATCAGCACAGAGGACGGACATCAGTCTCTTTTCACCAGCTTCTCGATGATGTTCCTGTTGTCCAGCAGGTCGCTGAGAGACTGGTTGTGGTGGAGCCGTGTGATGACGTTGGCAAAGAGGCCGCTGACGTTGGTGCTGATGTACCACTCGTGCTGCAAAAGCTCCTCGTGGTAGACGGCGTTGGTGCCGATGACCCGGTAGAAGAGCCCCTTCTTGTAGGCCTCGTTGAACTGCTCGATGGCATTTCCCGTGAAGAAGGGGAGGCTGATGGCGGCGATAACCTTGGTGGCCCCCTGCTCCTTCAAGAATTCCATGGCCTTCAGCAGGGTGCCGCCAGTTCCCAGCATATCGTCCGCCAGGAAGGCCACCTTTCCCTTCACGTCACCAAGCAGCTTCACCGACTTGATGTTGGTGGCCTTGGCATCCTGGGTCACCACGGAATAATCCCGCTCCTTGTAGATCATGGCCAGCGGTGTCTTCAGTCCCGTGGCATAGAACTTGTTGCGGTCGATGGCACCGGTGTCGGGGGAAACTACAATCAGGTCCTCGGTCTTGTTGGTCAGGTCCACCAGCCTGGAAAGCTCCCGGATAATCTGGTAGCTGGCATGGAGGTTGTCAAGGTGGGTCTTGCTGAAGGCATTCACAATTTCCCTGGAGTGGATGTCCAATGTGATGATGCGGGTGACCCCCATGTTCTCGTAGATGTGTCCCAGAAGGCTGGCGGTGAGCCCCTCCCGCCCCTTCTTCTTGTGCTGGCGGCTGTAGGGATACACGGGCACCACCAGGGTGATGGAGTCGGCACCCGCCTGGTGGACGGCATCGATGGTCACCAGCATGGACATGATGTGGTCATTGACAGAGAGCACCTGGGTGTTCTTGCCGCCGTTGAGCTTCAGGGGCTGGTGGTTCTCCACATCCTGGAAGATGTACACATCCTTTCCCCGGATGCACTCATTGATTTCAGTCTTGAACTCACCGTTCATGAAGTAGGTGAACTGGGCGTCCACCTTGAAGCTGGGAACCCGATACTTGTCGGTGGAGCCACGGACGCATAAGTTTGTGGTCTGGACATCATTGATGAAGTTGATGTCCTTGGTCAGCTGGTCCTTGGTCAGCTGGTACCGCTTGGAAATGGCATCTGCCTTCAGGTTGAAGCGGTGCTTGTACATATGGCGCAGATGGACGATAACTTCGTCGGCAAATTTCTCTCCGCCGGGACAGGCGACAATGGCAAGATTTGTGGGCTCGGAATAGGGCATGACAATAAACCTCTTTGATGTGCGGTATTTGCGATGATAGCACGTTTCATGGCTTTTGTCTATTGATGGCATTTCCTCATGGTCAGGAATGGGACAGCTTGCCAGTAAGGGGGAAAACCCGTTTGGAATTAAGAAACAATTAAGAAAGTTTTTTTGATAAGCCCGGAATGGGTAGCTAGACTTATGTATGAGGAGGCTTTTGTATGGCTAAAAGCGCAACTAAGAAAGGCGTGCTGGAACGGATTTCCGGCGGAGCCGCGGCATTCATGCAGAAATTCCTGCCTGATGCATTTTTGTTTGCTGTCGTTCTGACAGTGATTGTTTTCGTCGCCGGTATGCTGGCAACAGGTCAGGGCCCCTTGGCCATGTTGAATCACTGGGGAAAGGGCGTTTGGGGACTGCTGGCCTTCAGTATGCAGATGGTGCTGGTGCTTGTTACCGGCCACGTGCTGGCTCTGGCTCCGCCCTTCAAGAAGCTTTTGGTAAAGCTGGCTGGTATTCCCAAGACTCCCTTCCAGGGAATCGCACTGGTAACTATTGTTTCTTTTGTTGCCTGTATCCTGAACTGGGGATTCGGTCTCGTGATTGGTGCCATCTATGCAAAGGAGATTGCCAAGAAGCTGAAGGGCATTGACTACCGCCTGCTGATTGCCTCAGCCTATGCTGGATTCGTGTGGTGGCACGCCGGCTTCTCCGGCTCCATCCCCCTGTCCATCTCCACCCAGCCTGCTGCAGGTGCTGCCATCGCAAACACTGGTGGAACCATGACCCAGGCCGCTGCCATCAGCGAGACCCTGTTCTCACCCACCAACCTGTTCATTATTTTGGTGACTTTGGTGGTACTGCCCATCATCACCACCCTGATGCACCCCAAGAACGAGGCGGACGTCATCAGCATCGATCCCTCCCTGCTGGAAGAGGAGGAGGCTCCCAAGGTGACAAAGGAGCAGATTGCCGCCATGTCTCCTGCAGAAAAGCTGGAGAACCTGCCCATCATCAACCTTGCGCTGGGAGCCATGGGCGTGGTCTACATCGTCCTGTACTTCTCCGGCCTTGCATCCTTCAATCTGGATCTGAACATCGTCAACTTCATCTTCCTGATTGCCGGTGTTATCCTTCACTGGACTCCCCGCAGTCTGCTGAACGCTGTCGGCGAGGCCGCAAAGGGTGCTGGTGGAATCGTCCTGCAGTTCCCCCTCTATGCCGGAATTCAGGCTATGATGGTTGGTGGAAATGCCGACGGTGTATCACTGGCATCCGTCATCAGTAGCTTCTTCGTAAGTATTTCTACTGTAAAGACTCTTCCATTCTTCACCTTCATCAGCGCTGGTATCGTGAACTTCTTCGTTCCCTCCGGCGGTGGCCAGTGGGCAGTCCAGGGACCTGTTATGCTGCCTGCAGCCCAGGAGCTGGGTGTTGAGCTGCCGAAGGTTGCCATGTCAATCGCTTATGGTGACAGCTGGACCAACATGATCCAGCCCTTCTGGGCTCTGCCTGCATTGGGAATCGCCAAGCTGGGCGCTCGTGACATCATGGGATACACCCTGATTGTCTTGATCGTGACCGGTATCATTGCGGCATTGGGTCTGCTGCTGTTCTAGATGAAAGTTTGCCGCCAGGCGACTGGTGGCCTATACTGAAAGTGGGGTACGGTGGCGCCGCAGGATACTTGGGTACCGCTGATGCCGTGCCCCTTTCTTTTGCAAAGTGAAACTTTTTTTAGGAGGAACCATGGTTAACAAAATTAGGACAGCTGACGAGGCTGTCAGTGGCATCAAGGATGGCATGACCATCATGGTAGGAGGGTTCCTGGGCACAGGTTCACCTGAAGTGTTGATGGACGCTTTGGTTCGCAGGGGCGTGAAGCACCTGACGGTAATCGGCAATGATGGAGGACTTCCCGCTGGAACCTACGGGGCAAAGACCTCCCGGGGCATTGCCAAGCTCATTGATGCTGGCATGGTGGACCACATCATCGCCACCCACATCGGATTGAATCCCGCCATTGGCGAGGCCATGTCCGCCGGAAAGATGAAGGTGACGCTGGTTCCCCAGGGCACCATGGCGGAAAAGATTCGTGCCGGAAACTACGGCCTTGGCGGTGTGCTGACCCCCACCGGTGTGGGAACTCCCGTGGAGGTGGATCCCGACGAGGCTGGACGCACCAAGCAGGTCATCGAGATTGACGGTGTGAAGTATCTTTTGGAGCGGCCTCTGCGGGTTGACTTCGCCCTGTGCCGCGCCTCCATCTGCGACAAGTTCGGCAACTTCCGCTGCGACAAGGCCACCAAGAACTTCAACTACGTGATGGCTGGTGCCGCAGACTGCGTGATCATTGCCAGCGAGAAGGTGGTGGATGTGGCCGCCATGGATCCCGACACCTTTGCTGTGAGCGGTGTAGTTGTAGACTATGTTGTTGAAGGAGAACCCAAATGGCAGATGTAAAGGAAAGAATCGCACGCAGATGTGCCAAGGAATTGAAGAACGGTGACTTTGTGAACCTGGGAATAGGGCTTCCCACCATGGTGGCCAACTACCTGCCGGAGGGTGTGGACGTGACCCTCCATTCCGAGAACGGATTCGCCGGACTTGGTGTTGCCGCCGCCCCCGACAAGGTGGACGTGGACATCATCAATGCTGGCGGCGGCTACGTGACCGCCGTTCCTGAGGTGTGCTACTTTGACTCGGCCACCAGCTTTGGCCTTGTCCGTGGACACCACCTGTCCGCCACCATCCTGGGCGCCATGCAGGTTGCCGAGAACGGAGACCTGGCCAACTGGATTGTTCCCGGCCAGAAGGTTGCGGGAATGGGCGGCGCCATGGATCTGGTGGTTGGAGCCAAGAAGGTGATTGTGGCCATGGTCCACACCCAGAAGGGCGCCCACAAGATTCTTGAGAAGTGCACCCTTCCCCTCACTGCACCCAAGTGTGTCTCCATGATCATCACCGAGATGGGTGTGATGGAGGTGACACCGGAGGGAATCGTGGTGACGGAGCTCCATCCCGACTACACCAAGGAGCAGATGCAGGAGGCCACCGGCTGCA
>CAMGSV010000128.1 GCA_946061495.1 uncultured Spirochaetales bacterium
CCTCCGGGTCATAGCCTTCGTCCAAGGCGGCGTTGTGCCAGGCATCCTCCTCGGAGCCGGGGGTCATCAGGCGGTCAAAGTAGTTGGGGGCGGCAGGCCTCGGTCCCCGTGGCAGCTCCTCCCAACGGCGGCCTTCCTCCAGTTCCGCCAGCTCCTCCTCGTCAATGTACCGCAGGGGATCAGAGGTCCTATTTTCCTGGTCGCCTCTCTCTCCGCCAAAGGCACTTGCCACAATCAGGGACAACACCACCACAATGGCAATTCCCACAACGATTCCCATCTTTTCCTCCTTGCTATCAATATGCGGCAAGGTGTATCCAGCGATACACCTTGAACTATGTTATGTGCGGCGTCCCTTTCTGCAGCCGCTCCAATTGCAGGCCCAGTCAATTGCCAGCAGCTGCATGGGATGGCAGAAAAGTGTCGCAACGACGCTCAGGGCAGCCACATTCTCGAGGCCGCCTCTGTCAGTAATGGCACAGAGTACCAATCCCGGTACTAGAAACACCAGCAGCGAGACCACCAGCACCGCCATCACTTTCCTGAGAGCTAGGGAAAGTCGGTGCCGCCTCCGTTCCTCATGACAAGTCCGCACCGCTTCCAGACGGGCCATCATCTCATAAACAGCTGCATCATCTTCAAACAGGTAGACATTGCAATTCATGTCGCGCCTCCTTGTGTCAGTCTACCCATAGTATACAAATGGTAGTGTCCCAAGGAATGACACATTGAAACAAATTCCTCGATTTTTTTAGTATAGTCGAATCATCCGCTCCACCTCCTGCCGCACCGCCTCCCGGAGAGCGGGGGGATGCAGCACCTGCACCTTGCTGCCAAAGGACATGACCCAGTGGAGGCTCTCGTCAAACTGGTTTGTCTCGAACTTCAGCCACACGGATCCGTCCTCCAGCTGGCGGCACTCCTGGTTCACGTGCCACTGCCGCTCCAGGATGTAGGTGTTCACCTCAGCGGAAAACCGCAGCTCCACCGTAAACCGCTCCTGCTGTGCCCACACCCCAAAGTCCGGGTCGATGTACTTGTGCAGGTCAAAGTCCGATTCCTTTCTGAAGGTGGCATCCGTCACCTTCAGCTGGCTCATGCGGGCCAGGTTGTACACCCGTATGTCCCGATGGCGATGGCAGTGGCCGATGACGTACCAATCTCCCCGCTGGCACATCATCTGGTAGGGATCGAACTGGCGGGTGATATAATCCTGCCGCTTGATGGAGCGGTAGCCGAACTCTAGCGTACAGCCCGACTTTATGGCCTCCATCACTCCATAAAAAACCTCTTGCCTGATTTCCGGCTGGGGATTCTTGATGAAGGCCACCTGGTCCCGGTTGAAGGAAGACTGCACCTGCACCTCCCCCGGCAGCATGTCCATCATCCGCCTCATGATGGACTGGAACACCGGTTCCAAAGGCGTGTTCTCGTATTCCTCCATCAACGGCAGGATGATGTGGAGGCTGAACAGCTCCCCTTCCGTCAGCAGGAAGCTGGGGATGGTGTAGTTTGGATCGCTGATGCAGTAGCCGCCACGCTCCGAACAGTACTCCACCGGCACCAGATACCGGTCCTTCAGGAAATCAATGTCCCGCATGATGGTGCTCCGGGACACCTCGAATTTCTTGCGCAGGTCGGTGGCATTGGGGTAGGTTCCCCGCTGCACCTGCTCCAACAGCTTCATCAGACGCAGCTGCCGGGCCTTGTCCTCTCGGCAACCGCCACGATTGCCGCCGCGTGTTCCGCCCTTGCCTCCACGGCCACCAGCCGCACTCACTTCTCCATCCGTTCCGCCGGTCTTCCGGCCTTCCAATGTCTCATTCATGCCACCATTGTACCACGAAATCCGCCATGGCACAAAAAAACCGGACCGCTTTCCACAGTCCGGCTTCCTTCCAACAGGAAGTCCTGTCTCCCATGGGCAGATCGAGGCTCAGCGGAACGGAGTATCCATGAGCCTCCCAATCTTTTCTATCAGCTCCTCCAGCGGCACGCCGGAGCGCTGGCTCATGTCGCCCAGCGTCACCTTGCCCATCATGATTTTGCCCATGGGACTGTTCAGCATCTGGAACCGGGGACTGATAGTCTCCAGTCCCTTCCGCACCTGGGGCGCCACCTGAAGCACATCCTTCAGCATGGTGGCGGCAGTCAGCTCAATCCTTTCCATAGCGGCACCTCCTCACACTACCTTCACGTCGGGGTTCTTCTCCCCGAAATGCTCCATCAGGTAGCGAGAGACCTCCTCCCGGCTCCTGCCGCTTTTCTCCTGCTGCTTTGCGGCCTTGTAGGCGGCGAACAGGGTGGAAGGGCCAATCTCGGAGGCGAAGAAGCCGATTCCCTGGTTCCAAGCCAGCTGCTGGAACAGGTCATCCAATGCCCGCAGGTCGCCGCCCGCCACATAGAATTTCACCAGCTCCCGTGTGGCCTGCCGCATCCTACCCGCACCCACTGCATTGGCCAGTGACAGCAGGAGCCGCATGTCGTAGGGAAGAAATCGCTTCTCGTCGTTCCAAGTGAGGTCCCAGAAGCTCACCGCCACATTCCCCAACTCCTGGTCAATCAAGGGAAAGTTGGTGAGGGCGGCTGGCCGGAATGCTATCGTTCCAGAGTCATCCTGCCGCTGGCGGCGGTAGAAGTAGACGTGGAATTCGGTGGGTGAAACCTCCTCCCTGTGGGACTCATAGCCCAGTTCCTCCATCACTGCGTAGAGTGGGATGGGATCGAAGGTCTGGATGATTCTCAGTCCCTTCCCTTCCTCCAGCTCCTCCGCCTGCTTCTTCAATCCCGGAAAGAAATTCCCCTGGATGTTCCGAACATCTATCACCTTGAAGCCGTCCTTCTGATCCTGCCAATCTGAATATGCCATTATCTACTCCTTGAAAATGTGATGGTTTCAGTATAAGTTAGACTAGGCTAACATTCTGTTGGAAAAACAACACATTGACTTTTTTACAAAAAAAGACTGCCAATCCGACAGCCCTTCCATACTGAAAAAAAGACAGGGAAAAGTCATCGGCGGCCACGGCTGACTTCACCCCCCAAAAAAACTCCTAGCACCCCACCTGGTTGCGTCCGTTCTCCTTGGCCTGATACAGCTTCTTGTCCGCCGCATCCACATTCTTCTCAACGGTCAGCTGGGAATCAATCTCGGTCACCCCAAAGGACATGGTTACCTTCAGTCGCTGGCTCTCAGAAATGGAGGGTGACTCCTCCACAAGCAGCCGCAGGCTCTCGGCAAACTGGACGGCCTTAGCCAGGTCATGATCCTTCAGCACAATGAGGAACTCTTCTCCACCCCAGCGGGCCACCTCGCCAAGTTCCCCCACCTGCTTCTTAAGAATTCCACCCACAGAGACAAGAACCTCATCTCCAACGGCATGGCCGTAGGTATCGTTCACCAGCTTGAAGAAGTCCACGTCACACATGATCAGCGAGGCAGGCTGTCGCTCCAAGGCTGGCTCCACGTGCTCCTCGTAGTACTCCCAGAAGCCACAGCGGTTCTTCAGTCCCGTCAGCACGTCCACCAAGGTCTCCTGATACAGCAGGTAGGCATCCAGTGTGCGTCCGCAATAGGCGGCGGCCATGGCAAGACGCTTCACGTCCTGCTCGTCAAAGGAACCATACCCACTCTCCGTCAACTTGTTCACCGCCTGGAAGGCACCAATCACCTTTCCCTTCGAGTCGGTGACAGGGATCACAGGATGGAGCGGGACACGAAGCCGGACTCGATGCCAACATGGACACAGAAACGCTCATCGGCATAGAGGTCGTTGATGATGAGCACCTCGTTGTTCTGGATGGAAGCTCCCACCAGTTCCGCTCCCTCCTCGATGACAATCCTGTCACGTCCCAGAGCAACGATGGTCCAGTACTGCTTCTTCTTCCTGTCCCAGTACCAGAAGGAGGCCCGCTCGAACAACTCAAGGAACAAGGCTGGCCCCGCCTCTACCCTGTTCTCAAAGCAAATCCGTATGGAGGGATACCGCTGGAGCAGCGGCCTCAGTTCTGTCAGGTCCGCTCTGCTATCTTCAGACACTGCCCCATACGTCCCAGAGATACCCGCCTAATCAGGGGATCACGGCTGAAGATAGACAGGTCGTGGAAGGCTCCCATCATGATGCTGCCTTCCGGCAAACCCTGTGCAAGCTAACGGCCCACCAGGTCCTGAACAGAGGACTTGTCGTCAAGAGCATGGGCAACGGAAAAGTCCGTCAGCTCAAAAGAGACCTTGCCAGTGCCGCGAGTGCTTTGTATTTCTCCAAAGAGTCAACATCAAGAGAAATTACATATTGTTCCATAAATTCTCCACACTTTTGTTCATCTCGACTACTCTCCCTCATTTGTCATCGGAGAGAACACCTCATTACATGACAAAGGGCCACCCCCAAGAACCGATAGCGTCCGATTGACGTGCACCAACCGACGGCAAAGGCAGGGATGACCCATCGTAAAACACCTTTTCGAGTGTGTTATTTCTCTGCAATCAACAGCGTCTTTGAGTCCAGAACCAGTCCTGAAGCACGAGCACTCTCCTCACGCAGCTTCAAAAGCATCAGCTCGATGGAACCAGCCTTTGCCTCCAACCGAACCACCGCCTGAAACAAATCCTGCAGGTCGGCGGCCAGGGTTCCGTCCAGGTCGCTGGCATCGGAAGATGCGCTGAACCACACCGCCACACCAGACTTCTTGGCATAGTCGACAATGGCCTGCACGTCATCAGCCTTCAGCTTGGACAGGTCCACACCATCCACCACCAGGCAGGAGGCCTGGATTCCGCCCTGGGCCAGCGCCTCCAGGGTGGTGACGATGTGGGGCAGTGCCATGGCATCCTGATGGAAATTCAGGATAATGCGCTTGCGAACCAAATCGGTCACCAACTCGCTTATATTGCTGATGTTCTTCTTCTTTGCAATCTCGGTGAAGATGTCCTGGTACCAGGTAATCACGTTGGCAGACTGCTGGTCAAAGGAGACGTGAATCACCTGCTTGTCCTGCAGCAGGGTGTCCACACCAAACTGCACAAGAACAGATGTCTTTCCCAGACCCTTCTTGGATGTCAACAGCCCCAACTCACCAGCCTTTATGCCACCCGTTGCCTTCTCGAAGCAGCGGATGGGACTCCGTTCAAACAGCTCATCCTTAATCATAGTTCCTCCTAAATGAGATTGAAGGTCAAGCCCCATCCCTAGTATACCACGGTTTCTGCATCCGTTGGGGATGAGTCTTGACTTCTGTTCTTGCTTACTTCTGCTCTTTCTTCCGCTTCTCTTCATACTCCTTGACCAAGGTCTCGGAGATGCTGGCGGGCACCTTGCCATACTTCAGGAACTCCATGGAGAACTCGGCCTTGCCCTGGGTCAGGGAGCGGAGCACGGTGGAGAATCCGAACATCTCGCTGAGGGGAACCTCCGCCTCAACACGGGAGAAGGTGCCGTCCTCGGTGGAGGACACGATGATGCCACGGCGCTGGTTGATGACAGCGAAGATATTTCCCTGGAACTCGGTGGGTCCTTCGATGGACACCTTCATGATGGGCTCCAGGATGACGGGCTTGGCCTTGCTGTAGGCCTCCCGGAACGCCCCCTGGGCAGCCACCTGGAAGGCGATGTCCGAGGAGTCAACGGGATGGAACTGACCGTCGTTGATGGTGCAGCGAACACCCACAATGGGGAATCCGATGAGGGAACCCTTGGTCATGGAGGCCCGGAAGCCCTTGTCACAGGAAGGAATGTACTCGTTGGGGATTACACCACCCTTGATGGAGTCCACAAACTCGTAGTCCTTGTCCTCCAGAGGCTCCATGAATCCAGCCACACGACCGTACTGACCGGAACCACCAGTCTGCTTCTTGTGGGTGTAGTTGAACTCAGCACGCTGGGTAATGGACTCACGGTAGGCAACCTGGGGCATACCAGTCTCCACCTCGCACTTGTACTCACGCTTCATGCGCTCGATGTACACGTCCAGGTGCAGCTCCCCCATTCCCTTGATGATGGTCTGGTTGGACTCAGGGTCAACGTAGGTCTGGAAGGTGGGATCCTCCTTGGTAAAGCGGTTCAGGGCCTTTGCCATCTGGTCGGCGGACTTCTTGTCCTTGGGCGTAATGGCCAAAGAGATAACCGGCTCAGGAACGTACATACTGGTCATGGCATAGTTCAGTCCGCCGCTACAGAAGGTGTCGCCAGAGGCGCAGTCAACACCGAAGAGGGCAACGATGTCTCCGGGAACACCCTCATTGATATCCTCCATGCTGGCGGAGTTCATGCGGACAAGGCGTCCAACCTTGAACTTCTTGCGGGAACGGGTATTGTACAGCTCCTCACCCTTCTTCAGCACTCCCTGGTACACACGAACGTAGGTCAGCTGGCCGTACTGTCCGTCCTCCAGCTTGAATCCCAAGGACACGCAGGGCTTGTTCTCGTCACAGGACAGCTCCACCTGCTCCTCATTCTTGTCCAAATCCAAAGCAAAGTTCTTTACCTCGGAGGGGTCGGGCAGGTAGCTCACTACACCGTCCAGCAGGGGCTGGATTCCCTTGTTCTTGTAGGCGGAACCGCAGAACACGGGCACGAACTGCTCGGCCAGGGTTCCCTTGCGGATAGCGTCACGGATCATCTCCTCGGTGACGCTCTCCTCCAGCATTGCCTCCATCAGCTCGTCGCTGAACATAGAGGCAGCATCCAGCAGCTCCTCCCGGTACTTGTTGGCCTCGTCCACCAGGTGGGCGGGAATCTCCGCCATGCGGATTTCAGTGCCGCTCTCACCCTCGAAGTACATGGCCTTCATGGTAACCAGGTCAACCACACCCTCCAGCTTGTCCTCCAAGCCAATGGGAATCTGCATCATGTAGGCGTTGAGACCCAGCTTCTCCCGCAGCTGCATCCGTACCTTGAAGGGGTTTGCACCAGTACGGTCGCACTTGTTCACAAAGGCAATGCGGGGAACGTGATAGCGCTTCAGCTGGCGGTCTACGGTGATAGACTGGGACTGAACGCCACCAACAGAGCACAATACCAAGATGGCTCCGTCCAATACACGCAGGGAGCGCTCCACCTCTACGGTGAAGTCAACGTGACCGGGAGTATCGATAACGTTTACTGTGTAATCCTTCCACTGAACCTGGGTTGATGCTGACTGGATGGTGATTCCTCGCTCCCGCTCCAGTTCCATGTTGTCCATAACAGCACCGACACCGTCTTTTCCGCGAACTTCGTGGATTGCGTGAATCTTGTCGCAGTAAAAAAGGATACGCTCGGACAAGGTTGTCTTGCCGGAGTCAATGTGGGCACTGATACCGATATTCCTCATCTTGGAAATATCAAAGCTCATCTTGTATCTACCTCTCAACAAAAATAGTTTGCAATAATAGAAAAAATTGAATCGCCTTAGTCTACAGGAAACAGGAAATAGTATCAAGGGGGGTGTCCGTTCCAAATACCTTTAGGACAGAGAGACAGCCGTGGAAGAATGTGACA
>CAMGSV010000129.1 GCA_946061495.1 uncultured Spirochaetales bacterium
GTCCAGTTTTTTTGATATCGATTTACCTGTATCACTTTCAATTTTTTCAATAATGTAATTCCAGTCCATAAATCTCCGAAATATCGTCTATTATTAGTCGATTTATCTTGACAATATAAGAAATATCGACTAATAATTAGAGTGTAAGTAATAGTTATTACTTATAAATCGGACTTAGGAGGTAAAAGAATGAGGGATAAGGCTTACAAAAAATCATGTACTGGCATTCACATCGAAAGAGCGCTTGTGTCCATCACTCCCTTTGAGTGCGTAAGCAGTGGTCTTGAAGGGTGTATTGGCTGTTCTAGCTTTATGGCTGTAGTTGCAGGCAAGGATGGGGAATTATGCGTGCTATGCAGAAAACAGGAGGAAGAAAAATGAGAGAACTATGCTTGCAAGAAGTGGCCGACTTGTTTGGCTGCTATGCCTGCGTGAACAAGTACGAGGAGGACAGGATCCTGCTCTTTGACCGCCACCCCTACTACAACAAGGACAGCGGGACCTACGGCGGCCGCTGCATTGGTTGGGTCTCCAACGTGGCGGACGACACCATACCCCGTGTGGTGGTTCCGCTGGATCATCGCCGCCCCGGTGTAAAAAGCTTGCTGAGCGCTCTGGATGTCACCCTGGTCATCGGACCGGAGCAGACAGCGCTCTACAGCCAGGAGGGAATTATCTGCGGCACCATCACCACCAAGAGCCTGCTGTTCGGCATTGGTGTTAGCCGGGATGAGGGGAAGGTTGTATGTCATAGTCAGTATGACGTAGCCATATAGTAAGGAGGTGAATATGAATAGTATGCCAATCGTACAGCTGAATCGTCAGCCTTACAATCGGACGGTACGACCTAAGCGCTACCATGCCCTGAATATCACCTGTCAGGAAGGCAACTTTATCAAGTACAAGCTCTCTCAAGCTGGCTGGACCGTTACCACTGTAGCGGACTTAGCAGGGGTTAATCAGAGCCTAGTATCCAATGTTCTTGCTGGCCGTCGCCACAGTAAAACCGTGGAAGCAAAAGTAGCATCCATCCTGGGCTATCAAGGCTGGAACCAGATGGTGCTGGCCATCAAAGCTCTTATGGCGGCCTAGGATGCGGGGCTTCAAGGCAAATCTGGTGCCGCCCTACATGGAGAGCGACATCAGCGGAGAATTAAACCAGGACAAAGCGCGCCATGTGGTGGCACACCTGTCCTACGAGGGGCTTCAGATGTGGGCGGCATTCGGCATCACCACTGCCAACCGCCTGCATCTCTCGCCCCGGGAAATGCTTGCAACAATGGAGGAATATTTCAATGCAGCTAAACCTTAACCAGCCGCTGCGGGGCACAACCCGCAGTCATCTTACCGGAAAACCGGCGGGAGTGCAAGGGAGCGCCGGCTACGAGTCAAAGTCCATCAAGTCTGTGGACGTGCTTGCGGCAAGGGTTACAGCCCTGTTCACCCCCTATATGACTGACATCGGCGACACGGAGTTTCTGTACCTCTCCAAGCGGCTCTACAATCTCCTGTGCGCAGCAAGGAGGGAGCCATGAGCATATACGTGGAGGGGCGGGAGGTGTCCTCCCTGCCCAGGTCAACCAGCTGGATGCAGCGGTACACAAGAGTCTGCCGTCTCATCAAGAGATACAGGCATGACAGCTGCCTGTTTAGGTTCTACAGCCGTGCCTACCACGGCTTGATACATAGCTAGGCCAAGGGCCAAAGGAGAAGAGAAGATGAAGAAAGATATGCCGGTGCCGGAAGGCTGCATGAGAAATTCCCGCGGGGGCTTCGATCCCATCGAGCACGTGAAGCCGGTGGACCGCCTGAGAGACGAGATGGTCAGGGAGATCGTCCGGGAGTCTATGGAGGCAAGCCAGCGGCTCAAGGAGATGAAGCAGAAATTCTTCGAGACCATCAGCAGCTTTGTGGAGCTGTCCGCAGAGCAGTACGGGGTGAAGCCCCGCGGCAAGAAGGGGAACATGCAGTTCCTCTCCTACGACGGCGAGTACAAGGTGCTTGTCTCGGTGAACGAGAACATCGTCTTTGACGAGCGGCTTCAAATCGCCAAGGACCTGATTGACGACTGCATCAACGATTGGAGCCAGGACTCACGGTCAGAGATCCGCGCCCTGATTCAGGACGCCTTCTACGTTGGCAAAAGTGGACAGATCAACCGCAATCGCATCCTCGGCCTTCGCCGCCTCGACATACAGGATGGGCGCTGGCAGAAGGCTATGCAGGCCATCAGTGATTCCATTCAGGTGTCGGACAGCAAGTCCTATGTCCGCATCTACCGGAGGGATCCCGAAGACGCAGAGAAATACAGCATGATTGACCTGGACATATCCGCCCTTTAGCCAGCCGCCGCTGGATGTCGTGACTGGCAACCCGTGCCGGGCGGGCAATCCCGGCAAATCTTTGATTTTGGAGTTACATTATGAATGAATTGAGAATAGCAGATTTAGAGGTAATCCTAGAAAGCTGGAACTATCAAGAAGCAGTGGAACGAACTAGGCCAAAGGTGACGGCCTGGAGCCAGGCAACCATGGAGCTGTTCCGTGAACTCTATATTGCACGAGAAGCACTATCTCGCCGTGGTGGCGCACGAGATCCTAATACCCCCACTTGGACAGATTTTTGCGCCGACATCGGCTACACCCGCCAGGCCATCAACGCCAAGCTCAAGTACTTTGTCCCCGCCGAATTATCTCAAGACGGTAAGGATGGCTTCCTGCCCCCTGCGGCACAGCCCTCCAGGGCGGACAGGGAGGCCGCATCCCTCGCCCGCATCGCCCAGTTCCGCAGCACCGGTGCCCGCCCGCCAGAGTGGTGCGACGACGACGAGGCTCTGTTGCGCCGTCTGGATGCAGAGGACAAGGCCGTCCAGACCGCCCACCAGATGACCCGCAACATCCTCAGTTACAAACGCCAGTACCGTCCTACTAGAGATTACTTTACCGAAATGCTCTCTAGGGATCAGGTAAAAGGTATTGACAAGTTCAAAATTGCAGATCGTCGCCTACGCTCAGCCCAGCAGGTAGCAGGAGATTCTATTGCCCAGTTTTTGTACAGCATAGATGACCTTAACGAACGGGCAAAAGCTGCTGCCAACCTGGTGGTGCGCCTGCGGGACATCATCAACGATTCCATCGAGGAGGCGGTCGCCACCCAGGGAGCCGTGGGTGCCGACGACTGCGACTTTGAGATTATGGAGGCTTAACATGTCTGTTGCAGATAAATTCCTGGGCACCGGCACAAAGCTTTCCCTCAAGAGGGCGGTGTATAACAGCTGGCTCCGTCGCCCAGCAGGAATAAAAAAAAGGACGGCCATGGCCAATCTTTCCCAAGAGTTCAAGATTAGCGTCTCGACCGTCCAGCGTTACATCCGGGAGATGCAACGTTATGGGGAGGGGGGAGCCCCCAGGCGTAGGACGCAAGGAAGAACCATGTACGCATGGTCGGAGGAAGCCCTCACGTTCCTACGCTCCATCTATCTTACATCAATCCGCAATGTTGGAGACGGCACCATGCGCAATGCCTATCGTCTTACCCTGCGGGAAGCACAAATTCATGGCTGGAAGGTAGGTTCAGAACCCTCTGCCTACAAGTACCTATCAAACCTATCTCCAGCCCTGCTGGATTATGCCAACGGCGGAAACCTTGCCCTGGACAACAAGTTCTGGATTCTCCGGGACCTTTCCCTCTTGCGGCCTTTTCAGGTGGTTGTTGGGGATCAGCACCGATTCGACTTCTGGTGTACCGACGGCAGCGGCGGTTATTTTCGCCCAGAATGCTACCTGTGGCTGGACATGAGAACCCGTCTTGTCTACGGAGTTGCCTTTGACCGTCATTACAACTCCAGCACCGTCATCCGTGCCCTGCGTGTTGGCGTGGAGCACTTCGGCATGTTCGAGTCCACCTACAACGACAACGGCTCCTCCGAGCGCTCCGCCTGGTCTGACCTGGTGGTCCAGCAGCTGCAGAGCTATGGCATGAGATTTGGCTCTGACATCGCCGACCTGTACAAGGACGAAGATTCTGGACAGTATCTTGTCCGGGACGATTCAGGCTCCATTGTTGCTTATGCCGATGATGCTGCTGATTGGCACCGCAAGAACCGCCGTATCTTTGCCAACGTCAAGAACGCCAAGACGAAGCCCATCGAGCGCTTCTTTTCCACCTTGGAGCAAATGCTTCGTGACATGTGTCTTCCTGGCTTTGTCAAAGAGCTTAATCTTTCTGTTCCGGAAGAAGAAGAAGCCCGCCGCCGCCTGGAGTGGCAAAAGAAGAATGGTTACATCCTTACCTTTCAGGAATTCATTAGTGCCGTGGCTGTTGCCCTGGATCAGTACAACAACAGAAAACACAGCTCCCTGGGACGCTCTCCTTTGGAAGAACTTACCCTTGCAGAGCAGAACGGTTTCCGCCGCACCATGCTAAACCCTGCCGACATCGAGTACTGCTTCTTCAATCGTGCCACCGCAGTGGTTCAAGGAGATCGTGTCCGCCTCATGGGAAGGCACTTCGCTGGTCCGCCACTTACCCAGGACATGGTCCTCAACAACAGGGGCAGCTTGGTAAACCTTAACAAGAAAAAGGTGGAGCTGCGCTTCAATCCAGACAATCTTGATTCCAATGTGTACGCCATAGACCCAAGGAACGGCGAGCCAATCTTGCTCCACGAGGTCAAAGGTATCGACATGTTCGACCAGCAGGCGTTCCAGGAGGAGATTGCCAGCAAGCGGCGGCAGATGAAGGCTGTCACAGCTGTCTTCCGAGAGCTCACCTCGAACCAGAAGGTGCTGGTGGACAATCGTTTTTCAGCCCCCTATCTTGCAGCCCAAGACGATGCTGCCAATATGGCATCCTTGAGCCGTCATGCAATGCCGGTGGACACGCCGCTGCCGGATGGCCAGAACAAGCGGGAGACGGAATCTTCCATAGAAGAAAAACTCTCCCAGGAGATGCGCTCCAAGCCCGCCCGCCAGGCCGTGTACACAAGCCCCCGTGACCGCTACATCGCCCTGCTCAAGGCCCAGAAGAATGGTGTCAATATTAACGAGAACGACGAGGAATTCATGCTCGAATACGAGATGAACATGGATGATGATGAGCTTTTCTACATCAGCTCCATCGTATAACCCACTCAATACAGGAGGAAATTATGAGTGTCAATTTACAGAAATTTATCCAGGCTAACGGCCTGTCCATGCGTTCCGCAGCTGAAGCTGCTGGTTGTGATAAAAGCGTCATTGTAAAGGTATGCAACCAAACCTATTACGAGTGGCAGCGCAAGGAGGCGGAGATTATCGCCCTGTTGCAAGAAAAGGGACATACAAAAATGCCCTCCGATCAGCTTACCATCAGTGCTGATGTGCTGGTAAAGACATCCAACGTGGACCGTTTCTTTCAACTGGCAGACTCCCTTGCTGACCCAGACGGTTCTCTTACCTCTAGTCTTGGCATGGTTATCGGAACTGCCGAACGTGGCAAGACCTATGCGGCCCGCCATTACGCCAGCAAGAATCCCAATGCGGTGTACATCCAGTTTATCGAGGGTTCCAGCCGTTGCCAGGTGCTACGGAGCATCTGCTACCAGCTCACCGGCTGCCGTCCCTACAGCTTTGGAGCCTGCGTCTCCGCCCTGGAGGAAATTTCCCGTCTTGGCCGCCGCCTTGTCATCGTGGATGAGGCTGACAAGTGTCCGCTGTCCATTCTAGAAATGCTCCGTGGAGTCAATGAGGTTTGCCAACTTCCCTTCCTTTTTGTGGGAGAGGAGGCTCTCAAGGGCAAGATGGATGCCGTTCCCCGTCTTCGTTCCCGTGTCAGAAATCCCATAGTGGTTTTCGATCCCCTTACCATCTCTGATGTGTCTGTGTACTGGAGTATGGCCGCAGGATTGTCTCTTGACCAGGCTATGCTGGAAAAACTGTTCCGCCGTGCTCGTGCCGGATTCAGAACCCTTTCAAATGACGCTCTTGCCCTGGTACGCATCGCCAACGCATCAGGAATCAACACTATTACACCAGCCATGCTGGACACCTTAGGAGCTTAATATGAATAAAAACTGGATTAAATACATTCAAACCGCCCGCCGTACTTTGAATCTTCGTGATGAGGAGTATGTATCCATTCTTTTGGGTGCCGCAGGAGTGGATTCCGCCACAAAGATTGTCACGGAACGGCAATTTTTGTCCGTAAAAAAGGTGCTTGCCTCCCTTGGTTTTCAGTCCACGCCGCTCCAGAACCATGTCCAGCAACGGGCCAAGGAGCTGCTTGGCAAGGATTGGAAAAACAGGCTTGCAGGTTACTGTAAATCCCGCTTTGGTAAGAGTTCGATTTACCAGCTGACCCATAAAGAATTGCGTTCTGTCATGGGCTTCCTCAACGGGATGGACAGGAGGGGTGGCGATGACAAACGAACTTTTTAACTTCCGGGAGTTGGTGCAGCCATTGACTTTCTCTCAGCGCATGGATGCAGTGAGGACTGTAGTTACAAATGCCTGTCTCGGGATTAAATACACATACAGCATGAAGGAGGTTGCAGGAATCCTTCACTGGAGCAAAGACATGGTCTATGACGCTCTGTATCTGTATCGCATTGATGGTTTCAGGGTTCTGTCCTTGGTGAGGATTGCCTGGTGGTCCTTGGCAGAATACCTGCTTGATTCCGCAGAGGATATCGATAGTTTGTTTTATGCCATGATTGAATCTCTTCCACACAGAGAGGATGAGGATGCTTAGCCCCTTTGATGATGCTTGGCTAGATACGGCAGCATGTGTAGAGTGGTTGAAAGGAGGTTACAACTTTGACCTGCTTCCCAGCGTTCCAGACTTGATGTCACTTTATACGGCTGCCTGTGTTCTGGATATCTCATTGGTAACACTCGAAAAACTGGTATCTCTCAAGCAATTACCAACAGTAAAACCTTTGGGGGACACCGAAAAAGTCAGAAAAACAGATCTTATTAAGTACATTCAGTCGGCTTTTTTGTGCAACGAACCTGTACTAATCTCCGAATTTTCACCAAAGAGCACACCCAAATAACCCCATTTAGCCCAAAATAGCCCCATTAAAAAAAGTCATTTTTTACTATAATTTTGTGTCATTTTTTTTTATGAATGACATCTTGCCATTGTTCGGGATTCTTATGTGCTTCATGTCGAATTCAATCACCCTGTTCGGCTCAGCTGCCCTGGAATTCCCCTTGATTCGTCTCCTCTCAAAGGCCCTCACTCCGCTTTTCGACCGTCTTTTGAACGGCTTGGTGTCCGTCCGGAAAAAAAAGTTGTGGCGCTTTATGACATTCGAGATCGTCGAGCGGCAGGGAACCTCGTGCTCCTCGTAATAGCGCAGGAGTATGAGCCGGATTTTCTTTGCCGAGTATGTCGGGTTCTTCTGCCTGATTCGTCTTTGAGCCCTGTCCGGCTCTTGCGCTCCGAGACCTGGTTGTACCAATCAATTATTTCAAGC
>CAMGSV010000130.1 GCA_946061495.1 uncultured Spirochaetales bacterium
ACGTATGCCTGGGCAGGCCAAATGGCCTGCAAAAGAATGTGTCACCATTCTCTGCGAGCATACCATAAACGGAATATGTTTTCCAGTGGAAAAAGGCTGGAAAACGAAGCTTAAGGAGGCTCGCTATGGCAGCATCAACAGAGAAAAAAGAAAGAAATGGATTCTCAGTAATAAGTGAAAAGGAGTTGTTAGTTGTGAATGGAGGCCAAGTTTCGCTTCCCTCATACCACGTTCCACAGAAAGAAAACGGAGTATCGGTAGGTTGGGGGACTCTTTCTATACAAGATGGAAACACAACAATTAATGTTTCTCCATCAGGTGTATCCGTAAGTAAAAGCAAATAACAGCAATGTCCCTCCCCCAAGAGTTTTACAAATACTCTTATAGGGAGGGATTCCTTATTTTTAGGAGTGTCTCATGCTTAGAGTCCATGTTTTACTGTTTTTTTTCGCCCTGCTGCTGGTGGCGGCCACTGCCACCGCCCAGGCAGATTTCTCCTGGGATGCAGGCTGTGCCAGCCTGGGCTATCGCAGTCCCGACAGAATGCTGATGGAACTGGAGGTAGTCCCCCTCACCCTCATGGGAACCAGCATCCCCCTCTACCTTAAGTTCTCTCCACTCCAGGTGGCAGGAAGTCCAAACACCCAGTCAGAGCAGTTCCAGCTGGACATGGAAAGCCTTACCTTACTAAACCTCACCGCAGGATACGCCTTTGTCTTCGGCCGCCTCCTGATGCTGGCACCCCAGTTCCAACTGAACTACCTAGATCCCACAGACCTCACCCACTTCCACCTAAAGCCACAGCTCCAGCTCTCGCTAGTATACAATATGACAGAATTGAACCAAGTTGCTCAACTCCAGCAACGGCTAATTTCCCTGTCTGTGGGTATGGAGTTCTCCAACCGGGACGCATTCACACCCCACTTCCAGGTCACGGCAGGAGTAAACATCTTCACCCTAGCAAATTTATTTTCGCAGCTAGAAAGGAAGCATCCACAGTACCCAGACGAAAAAAAGGCAGGCCAAGAAAAAACTACAAACACCTGTAAGGAAAACCCCACCGGGGAATCAAGTCCAAATTACGACTACGTGCCTCAATTCAGTACGTTGAAAAAATAAATTCCATAAATATAACTTCTAGACGAGGTGAATATGAAGAAAATTTCATTTTTTTTGTTACTGTTGTTATCTATAATAAGTTGCAGAAGCATTGACAGCAATGCAAATAATTATCAAGCAGATTTTCAAAGGGAAAGTGATGAAAACACCTTTCTTTTCACCCTGAATTATCCTTACTCTGTCGAAAAACCAGTCATTAAAGTGGTTATAGGTAATCAGGAGCTTTTTTTCATGTGTGATACAGCCCAATCAAATAGCACTCTATTTAAAAGTGGCTTGGAAAAATTGTTTGGAACTTTGGATTCGTTTTACATGACAATGAAAGACCAATATATCGACTACAAGAAAAGCAAAAGTGTCAGTCTTTCTGGGGAAAGCATAAAAACAATATCAAGAAATATGGAAAAAGAGCTGCAGGACGGTTCTGTCGTATTTACATATACGCTTATATTTACAATAGCAGGAGATGATATACCCTGTCCTTTTTCTATCATTCCATCCGTAAGTCCTACAGACAAGTTAATAGATGGCATAATAGGACAAGATTTTTACAGCCAATTTAAATCTGTACTCTTTGATTATAATCAGAGAATTATTGCCTTCAATGTTCCCCCAATTACTGATACCTCAATTCCCATGCAACGGGATATCTTTGGCATATACAGAATTCAGTTCTTATTAAATGGTCAAAATGAAGTCGGCCTCATAGATACAGGTAGCAATGTTTTTGTAATTCGATCTGATTTCCCGGCTCCACCCCAAAACATGAGTGAACAAGAGCAAGTGAATCTGGTATTCAATAATCAGCCTCGGAAGACCCTGCCCAAGTTACTTTCATTTCAGGAAATTTCTATTGGAAATGTAACTTTCCATGATATAGAAGGGCGACTAGGTAGTGACCGCTCACTCAAAATGAATGTTCAGGCAAGAAATCTTTTGAGTACAGTCAATACATTGGGTTATCCTTTTTTTCAGGGGAAGGCAATTCAGTTGGATTATGAAAACTCCGTGTTCAGAATCCAATAAACATGAAGGAGAAAGCAATGTATTCAATGGAGCCTGCTTATATTGTTAGAGACCAATTGATACGTGTATTAATGAAAGCAAGTACAGATCCTGAAAACAAGTGGTTTTTTACAGATGGGGCATTTGTAGCAGAAAATCAGATAGAGAGACTACCTAATACATGGAATTCTGAAAATTTTGTTGTAGTTGCTGGAGCAGAAATAATAGCATATTTTGAAGGTATCTGGAACAAGCCGTTAAATATCATTTCTAGTCTTAGATTACTTCTAATTGACAAAACGCAAAAAGTGACTTTTACAAAAGCCGTTTTTCAGTTTCTAGATTATCTTTTTATTGCAAGAGGTGCAAAAGCCATCAATTGGATTGTTGCTGAAAAAAATTATAAGGCTCGCAATACTTACGAGAAATTCATCAAAAAATATTTTGGACACATAATTGGAAAACGTCACTTTGGACAAAAAGCATATGATGGAGAACTGAGTGATATATTATTGTTTGAAGTATTACAAACTGAATATTTTGCATGGAAAAAAGCAAATAAAAACGAAGCTTAAGGAGGCTCGCAATGGACGGGTTTGTAGAGGTATCTCAGAAGGAGATGATGGAAGTTGATGGCGGTGGAAAAGCTGTGAGTGCAGTTACAGCCGTTGTTTGTGCCGCAGCAGCAAAGGTATGCTTCGGTGCAGCTGCAACAGGAATTTTCTAAATATCAAATACAATGTTATCATAAAATATAATTATTTTATGATAACATCGTATATCCCACAAAACGGAGAAGATATGAAAATGAAAACTAAGAAAGACTCCAAATACATCCTAATTGCCTTTTTACCATTACTCACTCCCTTGGCTGTAATGATGCTGCTGGAAAATCATAGCAGCCTGATAGATCTCATAGGACTGTGGGCTTTGTTCACAATTCCAATATACCTCATGCTGCTGGCCTTTACTTGGAGCGCAAGAGTTGAAATCAAGTCCAATAGAATCATATTAAACGCTTTGTTCGTCTTTAAGGAATTTCCATTTGAGACCATTCTTTCATACGAAATCACCAAGGGAGGAACAAGCCTTTTTTCCCTTGCAGACAAAGCTATAAAGCTGAACTTGAAGAGTGGACGAAATGTCATCTTGTCACCACAAGACATGAATACCTTCATACAAGTTCTAGAGAATAATCACATTTTTCCACAAAATCCTTGCGACGAATGCAATCCTTCCCAGAAGAAGAAAGTCATTGTACCAATCATGGCAATTTGTATGCTTGCGGCAAATATTATGTACATTATTTTGAGCATGAGAATGAACGTTTTTTCCGCTGTTATTGCAACCACATTCAATGTGTTTTTTATACTCATACTTATCTTAGTCAACCGACTGCAACATCACACTTAGAACATATATATTGGATTTTTAGGAGGAATAGAATGAGTAGCTTTCCGTTTCCTTCATTGATTGCTGTGGCTTTGAGCGTCATGACATACTCCCTGCTTCAAAGAGAATGGGGACTTGCAATATTGATGGGAGTTATCAGCCTTTTACTGTTTATCCTGCTGGTTTTAGTCTCAAGACAAAGACAAGACCGAGGAGAGGGCTCTATCACGCCTTTCATCCTGAGCATATTCCCACAATCGCTGCAAATTCTGTTGCAAGAGAAAGAATATGGATTAAGAATGATTTGGAAAATTCGATAACTGTTTACTGTGAATTTCAACATAAAGATGGTAATACCACCCAGAATTTTCCCTCATATTGGAATCAACCGTTACTAGGACGAGGTGTTACTTGTGACAGCTTCTTGGAATCTGGTGAAAAAAGAGTATACAAAGCAAATACAACAATCAAATTGGTAGAGTATTTTCCAAGTACACCAATTCATGAAGTTTTCATGGAAACCTTACAAATTCTCAGTGAAACTTCCCTAGAGCAAAAGCTCAAGGAGCTGTTCAAGACACTGGTTATCACCGATGCCGAGGGAAAGGTGCTTTTGACACTGGATGATTTTTCCAAGGCACGGGTTGAACGTAACAATCGCAGATATACCATCATCATCGGAGACTATCTGTACCAGTAAAAAGCCTGCTAGAGCCACGGCATGATGGTGTTCATGGTGCTGTGACTTGTTCTTGAAAGGAAAAAACTTTACAGGTGGTGGGTGCGGGGGTAGAATGGGAGGTGTTGAAATTGAATGACCGAAGGAGAAAAGCCATGAGCAAGCTCGTCCGTCTCATCCTGAGCATAGGCAAGGCTTGGAAAACAAAATTATTTTAAGGAGGTTTTTATGAAAAAACTGATTGCAATCATGTTCTGCATACTTTGTGCAGGACTCATCTTTGCTCGTGGGAGTAGCGACTCGCCATCCAAAAAGAAAGTGGCTGCGGAGACCCACAAGGTGCCGGAGCTGACAGCTTCTGAAGAAGCTTCCATTTTGGACAAGTATTCCGATGCTGAAATCGAAGTGCTGTTGGCCAACATCAGTAGTCTTACCTTCCCCGATGGCACCAGCTATAATCTAGCTTCCGACAATCAGCTCATCACCGTCCATGAGCTTGAGCATCAAAGCCAGTATCAGAATGGTGACAGGAAGGCAATCTTCGAGCAGCTGATACGTTCTGTTTTTGAATCGGAGTATGATCCGGATAATCCCTATGGACATTTGAGCAGCTATGAGTATCAGGCAATGCAGGTGGAAGACAGAGCCGGCAAAACCCTTAATGAAAGGAGTAAAATGAAATGAAAAGAAAGCTTTTTGTAATCATGGTCTTGCAATACCTTGTTGTTGCCCACCTCTTTTCCTTGACTCCCCAACGAGTGGACATATACCTGAAAAATGAATTCTCCACGCCCCTTGCTGTCCATTGTAAATTTCTCCACAAAACAGACAATGGAATTCCCAATTTTCCAGAACGATGGACGCAAATCCTCATGGGTAGAAGCGTCATCTGCGGAAGCTACGTGGATGAGGGAAAGCCCCTGTACAAGGGCGATAGCACAGTTCATTTGGTATGGTACACCCCCAATGCGTCAATCATCAGCAAGGAATTTACGGACATCTTGAGTGTGCTCGCAGAAATCCCCCTTGAGCAAAAGCTCAAGGAGCTGTTCAAGACGCTGGTCATCACCGATGCTGCTGGGAATGTGCTTTTGACACTGGAAGACTTCTCCAAGGCCAGGGTTGAACGTAACAATCGCAGATATACCATCATCATTGGGGACTATCTGTACCAGTAAAAAGCTGCTAGAGCCACGGCATGATGATGTTCATGGTGCTGTGGCTTGCTCTTGTAAAACAGAAATCTTCCCTCGTTTCAGTCTAAGATGTGGTAAGGCACTTTCCTTTACAATTCCCACCTTTTGGGGTATCACTAGAGGAACACTTTATTTTGGAGAAAACCATGGGAAAAAAGAAAGGCTCCTGCGGAAAGGACTACTTTGGGATGGGCAGACTCATCAGCATCATCTTCGCCATCATTCCCGTCACCTCCTGGCTGTTCGGTTTTGTGACCCGCTTCCAGGAAGGAAAGATTGTGGCCGGATTGCTGCGCCTGCTGCTGGGCTGGAACATCATCTGGATTCTTGACCTTTTGTGCATCTTGTTCCAGGGCAAGATTCTCAGGCTCTTGAATTTCTAACAGCCATAATCATGGTAAACTGCCGCCCTTGCCCTTCCCTCGCCGGGAATCCTCAGGGACGTTTTTTTTGTCACCGCCCTTCCGTGAAAGTTCCGTCTTCGTACCTCCTCATCCGCTCGAGACGACCCACCCCTTGAGCCTTCCCCCTGATTCCCGTATACTGACCCTATGTTAGAGAAAATTTCCAATACCTTTACCGATGTGGTCCGCAAGCTCAGCGGAAAGTCCTCCATTACGGAGAAGAATATAGAAGAGACCGTAGAGCAGATCAAGATTGCCCTGCTGGAAGCAGACGTGAACCTGCGGGTGGTGCGCCGCTTTGTCAACAGCACCATCGAGGAGGCCAAGGGCGAAAAGGTCCTGCGGGCGGTGGATCCTGGACAGCAATTCGTCAAGATCATCCACGACAAGATTGTGGCCCTTTTGGGAGACGAAAAACAGGATCTCAAGCTAAAAGGACCCGATACCCTTTCTATTATCCTGTTGTTAGGTTTGCAGGGTGCTGGTAAAACTACTGCCGCCTCCAAGCTGGCCGCCCGGCTGGCCAAGGAGGGACGCAAGCCCCTGCTGGCCGCCTGTGACCTGGTGCGCCCCGCCGCCATCCAGCAGCTGTGTGTGCTGGGAGAGAAAATCGGCGTTCCCGTCCATGCGGAGGAGACGAAGGATGCGGTGAAGGTGGCAAAGAACGCCATCAGCCAGGCCAAGAAGGGCGGCTACGACACCCTGATTGTGGACACCGCCGGCCGACTCCAAATCGACCAGGACATGATGGCAGAGATTGCCGAGGTGAAGAAAGCAGTCAACCCCGATGAGGTGCTGCTGGTGGCAGACGCCATGACCGGCCAGAACGCCGTGGACATTGCCAAGACCTTTGACGAGGCCCTGCAGCTCACCGGTGTCATCCTCACCAAGTTCGACTCCGACGCCCGTGGTGGTGCCGCCCTCTCCTTGAAATCCATCACCGGCAAGCCCATCCTGTTCATCGGTACCGGCGAAAAGACCGAGGACTTTGAGCCCTTCCATCCAGAGCGCATCGCTAGTCGAATCTTGGGTATGGGTGACATTGTTTCTTTGGTGGAAAAGGCCCAGGCCACCATCGACGAGGCGGAGGCGGAGAAGCTCCAGAAGAAGATGATGAGCGAAACCTTCACCCTCCAGGACATGCTGGACCAACTGCAGCGGGTCAAGAAGATGGGCTCCCTCCAGTCCATCATGGAGATGATGCCCGGCATGGCCGCCCAGATGGGGGACCAGGACATCGACACCAGCGCCATGAAACGGCAGGAAGCCATCATCCTTTCTATGACGAAGAAGGAGCGCGCAAACCACCTGATTATTGGCCCCAGCCGCCGCAAGCGCATTGCAAAGGGCTCCGGCACCTCCGTGGCAGAGGTGAACCGCCTCATCAAGCAGTTCGAGAAGACCAGACTCACCATGAAAAAGCTCACCAAGAACAAGGGCTTGCAAGCAAAATTCATGCAGCAATTCGGCGGGATGTGAAGCCGAGAAACAGCTGTTGGATGACATAAGTCCTGCAAGCCCGCTTGCAAGCAAAATTCATGCAGCAATTCGGCGGGATGTGAAGCCGAGAAACAGC
>CAMGSV010000131.1 GCA_946061495.1 uncultured Spirochaetales bacterium
CTGCGGCAGAAGTTCATCGACTGGAACTACAGCGTATGGCAGGGCGATGAATTCAAGAAGAACGAGGCTGACATCCAGCAGCTCTATGCCGCCAAGTCCGGCAAGGAGAATGCAGTTGTGGCAGCCCTGCTGAAGGACGGTGAATAAGATGAACAAGATTTATAGCAAGATTGAATCAATCAGTGGTAGCGTTATTACCGTTCGTGCTGAGGGAATCAAGTATAACGAGCTGGCAGAAATTGAAACTGCTTTTGGAACCTCTTTGGCAGAGGTAAATCGCATTGACGGTGACTTGGTTTCATTGCAGGTTTTTGCTGGTGGTCGTGGTGTTTCTACTGGAGACAAGATTCGCTTCCTTGGTCGTGAGATGGAGGTATGCTTCTCCGAAAACCTTATGGGACGCATCTTCAATGGTTCCGGCGATCCTCGTGACAAGGGGCCTGCCCTGCGGGATAATCCTGTGGAGATCGGAGGTCCCTCCGTCAACCCCTCCAAGCGTATTATGGCTCGCCGTATGATTCGTACCGGTATCCCCATGATCGATATGTTCAATACATTGGTTGTTTCCCAGAAGCTTCCTATCTTCTCCATTTCTGGAGAGCCTTACAACGAGCTTCTTGCCCGTATCGCTATGCAGGCAGAGGTTGACGTAATCGTTCTTGGTGGAATGGGTCTTAAATACGACGACTACCTGTACTTCAAGAATACACTGGAGGAGGGTGGAGCCTTGAGCAGGACGGTAATGTTCGTTCATACTGCCGCCGACCCCACCGTAGAGTGCCTCAAGATTCCTGACATGAGCCTGGCCGTTGCGGAGCAGTTTGCCCTGCAGGGAAAGGACGTGCTGGTGCTCCTCACCGACATGACCAACTTTGCCGATGCCATGAAGGAAATTGCCATCACCCAGGAGCAGGTTCCCTCGAACCGTGGTTATCCGGGAGACCTGTACAGCCAGCTGGCCAGTCGCTACGAGAAGGCCGTTGACTTTGACGATGCCGGTTCCGTAACCATTCTGGCAGTGACCACTATGCCTGGTGACGACGTGACCCACCCGGTTCCTGACAACACAGGCTACATCACCGAGGGTCAGTTCTACCTGAAGGGTGGACGCATTGAGCCCTTCGGTTCCCTGTCCCGCCTGAAGCAGAACGTCAACGGCAAAACTCGTGACGACCACCGCGCCCTGATGGACGGTATGATTCGCCTCTACTCATCATACAAGGATACCTTGGAGAAGAAGTCCATGGGATTCATGATGTCCGAGTGGGACGAAAAGCTTTTGAAATATGGTGAGATGTTCGAGAAGGAGATGATGGACCTCTCCGTGAACATTCCGCTGGAAGGAGCCCTGGACAAGGGTTGGACTATTCTTGCCGCCTGCTTCAAGAGTGAGGAAACGGGCTTGAAGTCCGAGCTGATTGCCCAGTACTGGCCCAAGAACTAAGGGGTTTGGCTGATGGCTACGATAAAGCTGACAAAGAATGAGCTGAAGGCACAAAAGGATGCCCTCAAGATGTACAACAGGTATCTGCCTACATTGACGCTCAAGAAACAGCAGCTTCAGACAGAGATTCGTTCCATTGACGAGCGGGCGAAGGAAGTCCGTGCCCGCCGCAAGGCATTGGAGTCGGAATTTACCCAATGGATTGCTGTTTTTGGCGAGGCGGATGCCTTCAAGCCGGATATGGTGAAGGTCAGCAACATCAGGAAGGGCGTGGGCAACATCGCCGGCGTCACCATCCCGGTGTATGAGGGGGCGGATTTTTCCCGTGGTGACTACGACTTGTATGCCACCCCCCTGTGGATTGACCTTGCCGCCGACAAGATGGAGCAGGCGCTCTCCCTTGACCTGGAGGCTGACGTGCTGGAGGAGCAGGTGCGGCTGCTGAATATTGAGCTGCGCACCACCACCCAGCGGGTGAACCTCTTTGAGAAGGTCAAGATTCCTGAGACAAAGGCCAACATCAAGAAGATTACCGTCTATCTTGGTGACCAGCAGGTTGCCGCTGTTGTCCGTGGAAAGATTTCCAAGAAGAATCTTGAGCGGGCCGCCCAGAAGGCAGCGAAGGAGGAAGGCAAATGATTGTACCTATGAAAAAGGTCTCCCTCGTTCTGTTGGAGGGCCACAGGAAGGAGGCCCTGAAGAAATTGCGTCGCCTGGGAGTTGTCCACCTGGAAAAGGTGAACGGAGCCAGCCAGGAGCTCACCGAGTTCCGGGATGCGTACTCCAAGGCGGAGCTTGCCTATTCGATTCTGTCTGAGATAAAGCTGCCCAAGAAGGCGGCTCCCACTACCACCAGCTTTGACCGGGACAAGGTTCTGGCAATGGCACAGGAGGTTGTGGCTCTGGCAGAGCGGAAGAAGCAGTGTACTGACATCATCACCGCCCATACCTTGGAGCTGGAGCGGTTCGCTGGTTGGGGTGACTTGGATGTGGAAAGCTTCCAATTTCTTGCAAGCAAGGGAATTATTCTTTCCCTTTATGAGATTCCCCGTGCCGCTTACCTTTCCATGCCGGAAACGGTGGAGACCATGGTGGTGAATGAGGCCAAGAGCTTTGTTCGAGTCCTGCTGATCCAGCATGGCGATAAGGGCTCCACCCTGGCCGCTGCCAGTCGTCCTGCGGAGATGCCTGCCGAGGCCTACGCTGTTCCCATGATCAGCTCCTCCTCCCAGGCACTCCGTGACGAGATTGCCGCCTTGAAGGAGGAGATTGTCTCCATTGACAAGGCACTGGCATCGGCGGCCTTGGACAGGAGCCTGCTGAAGCAGTATTGTTCCGTGGTGGGAAAGGACATCGAGTTTGAGAACCTTTTCTCCGGCATGGGACGGGAGGATGAGACGGAGGAAGGTCGCCCCTACATGGCGCTGGCTTGGCTCACTGGCTTTGTTCCTGCAGAGGACGTGGCCGGGGTGCTGGCGGCAGCCAAGGAGGAGAGCTGGGCTGTGGCAGTATCTGATCCCACTGAGGAGGACGAGGTGCCCACCAAGCTCAAGAACAACAAGCTGGTGAGCTTGATTTATCCGGTGTCGGACTTTTTGGGTACGGTTCCCGGATATACGGAATATGACATTTCCGGCTGGTTCCTCTTGTTCTTCTGTGTGTTCTTCGGAATCATCTTTGGTGATGGAGGCTACGGTGCACTGATGGTGGTGGCTGCGGTCATCGCTGACATCATGGCTATTGCCAAGAAGAAGAAGATTCCACCTGCATACAACTTGCTGCTGCTGCTGGGATTCTTCACCATGGCATGGGGTACCGTGACCTGCACCTGGTTCGGTCTGAACACTGATATGCTGCCCGGCTGGCTTACCGGCCTGTCACTGCAGCCCATATCAAATGCCTATGCGGCCATCTCGCCTGAGAACGAGGCCCTGGTAAAGCAGAACCTTCAGATCTTCTGCTTTATGCTGGCGTTGATTCAGCTGTCAATTGCCCACATAAAGGGTATGATTCGCTACATCAAGTCGCCGAAGTGCCTGGGTGAGTTGGGATCACTGCTGCAGCTGTGGGGTATCTTCTTCGTGGTTCTGAACATGGTTGTCAAGCTGGATACCTTCTGGGGCATTCCCACCATGGGGTCCATGGTGCTGGGTGTCGTTGGAGTGGGATTCGGCCTGAGCTTCATCTTCTCCAACTACGAGGGTAGCCTTGGTGCCTCCATTCTGGAGAGCTGCAAGAATATCGTATCCGTGCTGCTGGGCGTGGTGAACGTGTTCTCGGACATTGTTTCCTACATCCGTCTGTGGGCCGTTGGTCTTGCAGGTGGTGCCATCTCTGCCACGGTGAACGATATGGCTGGACCCATGCTGGGAGGAGCGCTGATTTTCTTCGGTGTTCTGCTGTTGGTGTTCGGACATGGCTTGAACATGATTCTGAACGTGTTGTCGGTTATTGTCCATGGTGTCCGCCTGAATACACTGGAGTTCTCCAGCCACCTGGGAATGTCATGGTCTGGTTTCGCTTACGAGCCGTTCTGTGAGACGGCTGAAAATAAATGAGTTTCTTTTTGATAGGAGTATAGTATGATTGGACAGTTTGGTGCAGCATGTGTTCTTGGTATTGCAGCTATCGGTTCTGCAATTGGTATTGGTTGTGCCGGTCAGGCAGCCATTGGTGCTTGGAAGCGTTGTTACATGAACAACAAGCCCGCACCCTTCATCCTGACTGTTTTCGCCGGTGCCCCCCTTACCCAGACCATCTATGGATTTCTGCTGATGCAGAATATGATCAACTCCACCAAGGATGGCCTGTTCCTGTTGGCCTTGGGTATCTTCTCCGGTCTGGCCATGGCTGCCTCCGCCGTCTTCCAGGGAAAGGCTGGCGCCGCCGGTTCCGATGCCCTGGGTGAGACTGGAAAGGGATTCGCCCAGTACATCATGGTTGTCGGTCTTTGTGAGACTGTTGCTCTGTTTGCAATGGTATTCTCCATGATCGTTCTGTAAGAAAAAGGAAGCTTCATGCATCACACAAGACAGGTGTTCATTGGTGGTGCGGGAAGGACACGTCGGATGGGTATCGGTGGAGATGCACCGGTATCCATCCAGACAATGTGGAAAGAGGGCATTACCGAAATCCTTCGGGATCGGGATGCCCTCTTGTCTATTGTCCACCGCATGGAAAAATTGCAGTCCCTGGGCTGCGACATCATCAGGTTTGCCGTCCCCGACATGGAAAGCGCCGACGCATTGGTGCTTCTGGCCAAGGAGACGGACATTCCCCTGGTGGCAGACATTCATTTTGACTACAAGCTGGCCCTGCGCTGCCTGGAGGGTACTGTGGCCAAAATCAGAATCAATCCCGGCAATATCGGCAGCCGTGACCGGGTGGAGGCGGTGGTGGCCCGCTGCAAGGAAAAGGGGGTGGCCATACGAATCGGTGTGAATACCGGTAGCCTTCCCCAGGACATTGCCGCCGAGGTGCGGGATGGAAAACTGACCCGTGCCCAGGGCCTGTCCCAGACGGCTGCCCGGGAGGCGGAGGTGCTGGACAGCCTTGGATTTGACCAGTTTGTGGTGTCCATGAAGGCCTCCTCTGTTCAGGAGACGGTGGATTCAAACCGGGACTTTGCCTCCCGCTTTGACATTCCCCTGCACGTGGGAGTGACGGAGGCCGGTCCCTTGGTGGGCGGCATTGTCAAAAGCACCTTGGCCTTCAGTCGGCTGCTGGAGGAGGGAATCGGCAACACCATCCGGGTGAGCCTTTCCTCAAGTCCAGACAACGAGGTGATAACTGCCCGGGAGATTCTTCGGGAGACGGGCCATCGCAGCGGTGGGGTGAAGATTGTGTCCTGTCCCCGCTGTGGCCGCAATGGATTCGATGTCCATGCCTTTATGGACCGGTGGGAGTCTGAGCTGCTTTCCCTGGACAAGGACATTACGGTGGCTGTCATGGGCTGTGTGGTGAACGGCCCCGGTGAAGGCAAGCACGCCGACATCGGCATTACCGGCACCGGAGACAAGGTGACAATCTTCAAGCACGGAAAAATAGTTCAAACGGTTTCGGCCGAATCTGCCGATACTGTATTTAGAAAGGAATTATTAAGTCTGTGAACATGAGAAAACTTGTTTGTACCGGTGTTTTTTCCATCCTCTTGGGGGCATCCTGCTTTCCCATCAGCCTGCCCTTATTCCAAAATTCCACCAGATTGTTGGAGGATGCCCAGTTTGCCTTTGACTCAGGAGCCTATGGCGAGGCATTGAAGCTGGCGGAAGAGGCAAAGCTCTTGCGCCAGCAGGAGGTGGACGAGTGTCTGTCTGCCCTGAACCAGGCGCTTCATCCTCAGGAGGTGCAGGATGCTGGTGATGATATTTCTGCTGTCGTTGCGGTTTTGCAATCTAGGGATGTTTACGATGTAGTTGCCTTGATTGAGTATATGAGTGCCCTCCACGGTGAGATTTATTTCAGCAACTCAATTGGTGAGATGCTGGAGCATCTGGAGGACAAACGTATTTTCCCTGAGGCATCTCATCTTGTGGCAAAGATATATGAGTATGAGGGCGAATACGAGCTTTCCTATTCCTATTACACAGATGCCTGGAATCATGCCGCCGTTCTGGATATTCCCGAGAGCAAATATGATATACTCTACAATATGGCGAATCTCTCCTACAACTTCAATGACTATGAGAATTGTGAGAAGGCCCTGATGCTGATTATTGCCTCTGATCCGTATTACTCCAACGATGGCTTTGCTGCTGCGCTGAACAATTCTGTTCAGCGTGGATATAGTGCGGACAAGGTGTTCAATCTGTATCGTTCGGATTGCTATCGATCCATTCCCGCATTTTATCGTCTGACTGAGTTGTATCAGGAGCAGGGGCGGCATCAAGAGGCATTCAAGATGGCGCTCTTTGGTATCTTGTCATCCTTTACCCGTATGGACAGCTTCCTGAATAGCCGTGTGACAGAATTCCAGTATGATGGATTGGATGATTTTTTTGCCATCGCACTCTCAAATTATGAGCTGGCTGAATGGACCATGGACCAGGGATTCTGGCGTTGCTTCTATCGGTTGGCAGACCTTGGTTCCCAGCTTTTTCCAGAGAACAAGGATTTTTCAGACCAGCTCTTTGCTGTGATAGCTCAGTCCGCCCCTGAAACGTATTGGCGGCAGTTGGCTATCAGCAAGATGTAAGATATGATTTTTAACTGAATCAATGAAAAAAAAAGCCTGGCTCAAAGTGAACCAGGCTTCTTTTCGTATAGTTTAGCTTGTTCTAGTAGTGAAGTCCAATTCCAAATTCGATTTCAAGGCCCCGTTTGGAACGCCAGTCATGCTTTAATAGTTTTGCCCCTAAATCCATTCCGGCACTTGCCCGAACTTGAATACTGCGCATTTTTGTTGGATAGACGATGACCTCCAGTCCTGCAGCATAGAAGCCATCATCAAGGTGGAAGAGACAGTAGTCATCGGCACCATAGAGGGCGATGTCAATAAATGGTGCAAGTTGGAGCTCAAAGTCAAATATACCGAACCAAGAGGGCATGGAACGTTTGAAGAGTGCCTTCCCCCAGCCCAGCCAGTCTGTTTGAACAATCTTAATGGGAAAGTCAAGATTCAAGACAAATCCAGAAGACATGTCGGCCCGCCCTTCGTTGTAGTCGGAACTATCATATACACCTCGAAGCCAGTTTGCAACATTTGTGGTGGTGGTGTTTTTACCCTGGATGGGGTCATAGTGGGTGAATATTTTTGACCGGGTAGTGAGACCAACAGCATTGATGAAGTAAAACCCTTGAAACTCCAAGGCAAGTGCTGTAGTCCAATCTGTAGACTCAAAGTTGTATTCGTATGAATGAGTGAAACTAGTGGTAATTCCCTTTCTAAAGTTTCCATACCAGTTCACTTGGCCTATGGT
>CAMGSV010000132.1 GCA_946061495.1 uncultured Spirochaetales bacterium
TCCATACAAGTTCCCTTGAATAATATACTGAGAAACTGATTCTGGAACAAGATACCGCCAGGAGCCACCATCCCCATTTCCAGCCCTGCGAATCTGGCTGGAGGAAACCGGCAGTATGCCGTTGTCCAGCTCAATGTGGCGGTAGGGAAACGCCTTGCGCACCGTGCCGTCCCAGCAAATGCGTCGGGCAAGGATAATGTCTGCAAGCTCGGGCAGCTCCTGGTAATGGCCCCACTCCTCAAAGCCATCCACCAGGTCATCCCCCATAATCAGACCAATCTTGCCCTCCAGCTGGCCGGCATACGTCTCTTTCAAACAAGAAATCGTATCATAGGTGTATGAAATGCCGCCCCGCTCCAGCTCGCAGGTGTCCACCGCAAAGCGGGAATTTCCGGCAATGGCCAGCCGCACCATCTCCAAACGCTGCTCCGTGGTGGCTCCATCGGCCAGCTCCTTGTGGGGAGGAAGGTTCACCGGCACAAAAAGCACCATGTCATAGGCCAACCGATGGCATACCTCGTCAGCCAGCAGGAGATGTCCAATGTGGATGGGGTTGAAGCTTCCCCCCAGCATGGCCAGCCGCATACCTACTCCTCTGAATCGTCGCTGCCGGGATACTGGATGGGATACACATCACAGACGGAGCGGCTCTTCATAAACTCGGACTTTGCATCCTTCTCCGTCGCAACGGGCTTGCCTGTGGTGGTGCTCTTGTAGCCGCCAGCCTCCATCCGCTGAACCAGTGCCAGAATCTCCCGCCGCACCTGGTCCAAGCCGGTTCGAGAAAAGATTGACAGGGGAATCACCGCCTGCTCAGGATCCTTCTGATGGATGGCCTGCTCAATCATCTTGGCCCGCTCAGGAGCCCCCTCCGTATCCATCTTGTTGCAGAGAATCAGGCGGGGCTTCCGTGCCAATTCCTGGGAGAAATTCTCCAGCTCCGACTGCAGGGTGTCGTAGGCAGTGAGGCAGTCGTCGTCGGAGCAGTCGATCATGAACAAGAGGCCCGCCGTGCGGGAAATGTGCTTCAAGAACCTGATGCCCAGCCCCGCTCCCTGGGAAGCCCCCTCAATGATGCCGGGAATGTCTGCGATGATGATGTCCCGCTCCGCATCGGCGTGGAGCACCCCAAGGTTCGGAATCTTTGTGGTAAAGGGATAGGGAGCGATTTTGGGGCGGGCATTGGTGAACAGGTCCAGCAGGGATGACTTTCCCGCATTGGGGAATCCCACCAGTCCCACATCGGCCATAATGCTCAGCTCCACCCGCAGACGGCGAACCTCCCCAGGCTTTCCCTCCAAGGCAATGCGGGGCGCCTGGTTGGTGGACGACTTGAAGTGGGTGTTTCCCCAGCCGCCATTGCCGCCCTCCAGAAACACAAACAGCTCGTCCTCAGCCTCCGTAGTAAACTCACGGATGAGCTCACCGGTGTCGTAGTCAAAGAGGGAGGTTCCCGGCGGCACAGGGATCACCACGTCGTCACCGTTCTTTCCAAACCGGTTGGCGCCCTCCCCGTCACCACCGTTGCGGGCCTTGAACACCTGCTTGTACCGCAGGTGGGCCAGAGTCCGAAGGTTCCGCTTCACATGGAACACCACACTACCGCCCTTGCCACCATCTCCGCCAGCAGGCCCACCCATGGGAACATACTTTTCCCGACGGAAGGCAACACAACCGTTGCCCCCTTTTCCGGACCGCACCTCGATTACCGCTTCATCTGCAAATTGAATCACCATCTCACCTATAAAAAATACCCGAAGAAGGACAAGCCTGCTTCGGGTACGTAATCAGCCAACAAACGTAAAAAATGACTTATGCCTCAACTGGTGCAATGGAAGCAAGCTTGCGTCCCTTGCGCTCGTGGTACACCACCGTTCCAGTAGCTGTAGCGAAGAGGGTGTCATCCTTTCCCCTTCCTACATTCTCGCCGGGATGAATCTTTGTACCCCGCTGGCGAACCAAGATTGATCCCGCAGGAACAAACTCACCGCCATACACCTTCACACCAAGATATTTAGGATTTGAGTCACGACCGTTCTTTGCGCCGCTACCACCCTTCTTACGTCCCATAGTATTCCTCCGCTTTATTCAGCAATTATTTCCGTAAAAGCTACATACTGCGGATACTCAACTTGCAGGGACTGCAACCCTACCCGCAAAAAATCCGCTGTATATAGTAATAGGGATTCATCATCAATCCCATCCTGCACCTGAAACACCAAGTTTCCCGGAACAGGAGCATGTACCTCAACCAATGCCCCGCAAACATTCAACAAGACCTGCGCTGCCGTCCGCAACAAAACCGTGGCGGCGGCACATACAATGTCACAACCAACTGGAGCATACCCCGCATGACCCTTCCCGCAACAGGAACGGAACTGACCGTCCCTGCTACACGTCAGGCACACTTCCATCATTAGGCTACCACAATCTCCTGTACACGAATGGTGGTGTACTCCTGGCGATGACCGATAGTCCGGTGGTAGTCCTTCTTACTCTTGTACTTGTATACAATAACCTTCTTGTCCCGGATGGAATCCTCGACAATAGCCTTCACCTTGGCACCCTTTACATAGGGAGCACCAACGCTGACAGAACCATCGTTGCTCACCAACAAAACGGTGTCAATCTCGATGGTTGCGCCCTTTTCGGCATCAATCTTGTCAACCTGAATCAGAGCGTCCTTCTCTGCCTTATACTGCTTGCCCTTATACTCTACAAGTGCGTACATCTGTTACCTCTGTATGTCTTTATTCTGGGACAAAGAATCCCACCAACGCTCCGGTACTAACGGGACATACCGAAATCGTATTATAATGATTGAGAAACATTATACCGAACTTTATACAATATAGTCAAGCATAAAATTTCTAAACCATAAAGTTTTCCATCCGATAATGGTTTCCAGTTTCCAGCTACATGGTCTCCAAAAAGGGAACCAGAATCAGCTCCAGGCCATTCTCCAGCACCTGCCGGGTGCAGGTCACCAAGAAGAGACGGGCAGTGGCCAGCTCCCGGTTGTCCTGGGCCAGGGACAAAGTGGGACACTCGTGGTAGAAGCGGCTGAAGGCCTTGGCCACATCATAGAGATAGCCCGCCAGCTGGGAGGGGTCCAGATTCTGGGCCGCCTTCAGCAAGACCTTTGGATACTGCTCCAGCACCTTCACCAGCTCCCATTCAGCCTCGTGACACAGCAGCCCGGCGGCCTGGGTGGCATCCAAGGCAACCAATCCTGCCTCCTGAGCCTTCCGCAGGATGGAGCAGATTCTCGCCCCCATGTACTGAAGGTAGGGTCCAGTGTCTCCATTGAAGGAAAGGGACTCCTTGGGATTGAACAGCATATCCTTGGTGGGAGTCGCCTTCAGCAGGTAGTAATGGAGGGCACCCAGGGCAATCTTTTCCGCAACAGCGGCAGGGTCTCCCACGGCCTCCTCACGGCCCTTGGCGGAAATCTCCTCCAGGGCACCATCCCGCAGGCTGTTGATGAGGTCGTCGGCATCAACCACCGTACCCTCACGGCTCTTCATCTTGCCCTCCGGCAGGTTCACCATGCCGTAGGACAGGTGGTACAGCTGGTCCGCCCACTGGTAGCCCAATTTTTTCAGCACATAGAACAGCACCTTGAAATGGTACTGCTGCTCGCTACCCACCACGTAGACCAGCTGGTTGAAGGGCCAGTCGCCGTGGCGATAAATGGCAGTGCCAATGTCCTGGGTCATGTAGAGGGCGGTGCCGTCCTTCCGCAGCAGCACCTTCTTGTCCAGGTTGATTTCCTCCAAATCCACCCATACGGAGCCATCCTCCTCCTTGTAGAAGATGCCGTCCTCCAGCCCCTTGAGAATCTCGTCCCTTCCCTTCAGGTAGGTCTCGCTCTCGTAGTACAGCTTGTCAAAGGTGATTCCTGTCCGTTGGTAGGTCTGGGTGATGCCCTGAATGGCCCAGTGGTTCATCTGCTTCCAAAGCTGGTGAACCTCCTGGTCCCCCTGCTCCCACTTCACCAAGAGCTCCTGGGCCAGCTTTTCGGCGGAGGAGTCCTCCTTGTTCCATTTGTCGAACTCCACGTAGCAGTCGCCGACAAAGCGGTCGCTCTTGAGGCCGAGGCTTTCCGGGGTCTCCCCCTTCTCCTGATGGAATTTCTGGTAGGCCAGCATGGACTTGCAGATATGGACACCACGGTTGTTGATAATGTTCACCTTGAAGACCGCTGCACCGGCTGCCTTGAGGATGCGGGAGATGCTCTCTCCCAGTGCGTCGTTTCGCAGGTGGCCCAGATGCAGGGGCTTGTTAGTGTTGGGGCTGGAGAATTCCACCATGACCCGGCGGCCCTCCAAAAATTTCGCACCCCCCTCAGCAAGGGAGCCATACTGCTCCTTCTGAGTGGCAATCTTGTCAAGGATACCGCAGATGGCAGCCGCCTTGTTCAGCTTGACGTTGATGTAGGGACCCACCGCTGCAAAGGATCCCACGGCGGAGGCGCCCTCCTGCTGCTGCACCAAGGCCACCACCTTCGCCGCAATGGCAGGAGGAGCCTGTCGGAAGGATTTTGCAAAGGGAAACAGGGGGATTCCCACATCCCCCATATCGGGGTTTGGTGGAGTCTCCATCACCAGGGCCGCCGCTGTGGTCACGTCCCCCACGCCCAGTTCTTTACCGAATGAATTCAAGGCATCCGCTACTAAAATCCGGCACTGCTCCTTCAAGTCTGCCATAACACCATCCTAAAAATAAACTTGGAAAGAATATACTATCAAAAAACAGGAATTTGTTCTATAACGTGGCGGAACGTAGCGGCTGCAAGGCAGCGACGGCAAGGCTATCTGACGAAGGCCATCATAGTCGTGAAGCGGCGGAGTTTTTCCTCCAAGGCCATGTCTGCCGGCAAGGAAGCCGTTTCCCGACGGAAGGAGCCCAAGCGCGGGTCGCAGCAGGTACAGTCGCTGCAGCAGAAGACATTGTCCTCCGGCACCCCCAAGTCCCGCAGCAGATTGATGTTCGCCTGGGCAAGGGAAAGGCTAGTGGGAGGAAGGATACAGGAGGAACCGAAATTGGCGACAAAATACTGGATTCGCTCCTCCTCCACCTGATAGCAGCAGGACTGGATGTGGGGCCCAATCACCACGGAAAAACCCTCTGGCCCAGCTCCGTACAACTGTTCCGCCAACTTTATGGCCTTCCCTACAATGCCGGTTCCCTTCCAGCCGGAATGAACCACCCCACGGCACCCAGTTCCTTGGTGATAGAGGAAGATGGGAAGACAATCTGCCACCGTCACCACCGGCACAATTCCCTTGCATCTGGTTATGAGTCCATCCCCACGACACATGTCCAGTGACTCGGGATGGCTTCCCGCCCTGCCCTCCAGCTGCGGCCTCCCCGCAGCATCCTGCGTCAGGGCAAAGACCACCTGGGAATGAATCAACTCCACCGGCACAGAAACAAGTTGCCTTGCAGGAAGGGTCAGTGGTGGAACAGCGGGGCCCGTGGCAGGCACGGCAATTCCCTCCTGCCGAAAAAAATCCCCGCGCCGCTGATTCTCCTCATTCCAGCGGAATCGCATGGAGCCAGCGGCAGCAGTAGTGAGATGGCAACGGGGATGCTTTTTTTCCAAGGGACGACCTTGGAAAAAAAATGGCAGGGACAAGAGGTCGTCCCTGCCGGAATTGGATAGGGTAAAGGCGGAACCTTGTATCACAGCAGCCTACCGGATTGTCTCAAGGTCCTTGATGACTTCCAAAGCCCGCTCAAAGCCCAGCTGCATCTCATCCAGCTTGTGACGGAACTTCTCGTTGTACTGCCCCTGGATGGAGGACAGGTTGGACAGGGTGTCGTAGCGGGAATTCCTTGCACCGGTGATGATTCCCTTGAGGATGAGCTCCACAGAACGGGAGGAGGCGCACCACTGGGCGAGGATCAGAGCCGCATCAGTCTCCAGCGACTTCATCAGGGAGTCGAGCTTTGCCTTGTCCTTTGGATTCAGCATATTCTCCTGCATCAGATTCTCGAACATGATACCTGCCTCTCCCTCGGGAGCAATGCTTGCCTTGAACTTGTTGATGGCGGCCCGCTGGCGATCCAGCTCGGCACAAACATCTGTCAGCTCGATAAGGTTTTCCTTCTGGTAGAACACGCCCTCCACCATCAGGATTTTCAGCAGCTTGGCATAATCAGGATAAATATCGTCGTAGAAAGTGGAAATGAAGCCCAGCACGTAGTCGTACATAAAGGAAACCCCACCAAGAATCTTGTGCCAAGGCCGACAGGGCAACACGGGAAGATGCTTGAATCCGAAGGTCTGCCGCATCACATCCTCTGCCAGATGCTTCTTCCGGTCGGCAATCCACTGATCCCACTGCTTGTCAAAATTCCTTCGCCAGGCAGACTTGTACTTGACAAACCAGTCCTCGCTTCCCTCAGGCTTCTCGGGAACCCAGAAGGCATCGAACCACACCAGAGCTCCCAGGGCACGCATGGGAACAGTGGTGATGAACATCTTGATCATGGCAATGTTGGAGGCTGCCTCCTCCATGTATTTGGACATCCTTTCGGAGAAGGTATCCTTGTTGGCCTCCATCATATTGAAGGACAACACGAAGAAGGCCTCCAGCACCTCGGACTGGATGGTCTTTCCATGGCACAACACCTTGGCGAACTGAGAGATCTCGTTCTTAACGCTGTCAAAGGGGCAGATCAGCTGGCCGTTCTCCTCGGTGAAAGCTGAAAGAATCCTTTTGAAGGGCAGATGCACAAACTGGCGGATCCACTCGGTATTGCAGACGGCACCGTAGAGGGCTGCCCGTTTGATGGAAGGCATGCCCTGCACAATGGACTCAAGGTTGCGAACCATGGAAAGCCGCAGCTCGCTGGTAACCTCCCGGGAGAAGGGCAGGTTCAGGGGATTCACCTCCTCGGCAATCTTGTCGTTCACCTCGGGGGCGATAAGGGAGGAGAGGAACACATCGAATCCCCCCTGGTCTGCATCATACACCTCCACACCGTTCTCGAAGAATTCGGCACACTTGCTCAACTGCTCAATCTGGTCAAGGAAGCCTTTCAGGAACACACGACGGGTAATGTCGATGAGACCGGGCTCCTTCTTTTCTATGTCATGCCCCTTCTTCAAAATAATCTGGGCATTGTACAAGGTCTTGATGTCGGTATTGGTAAACACTGACTTAATCATCAACCAAATGCGAGTGAAAAAGGACTCGTTCTTCAGCTGCAACTCAATGTCAGGCACAATCTTAGGGCCCTGCATCTCCACGGACACCAAGGACTGGCTTTCTGGATTGACGATAGCCTGCACCTTTTCC
>CAMGSV010000133.1 GCA_946061495.1 uncultured Spirochaetales bacterium
GCTAGACATTCCACAAATAATAGGGTATAAATTAGTTTTAGACAGTTCTTAGAAGAGGGGATTTGTTCATGGAAACAACCAATGTGTTTGAACAACTTAAGATATTGCAGGATATCCTTGCCGAGAAATACGAGATCGAGTCAAAGATTGAGGATGCTCCAAAGGATTTAAGCCTTCAAGACGAACTCTTGGTTCGTATGAAGGAAGAATACATCGGTATAAATGCAGCCTACGAAGCTGCAAAAACAAGAATTTCCCAGCTGAAAGCCGACTTGGACGAGGCTGTTGCTGCCCGTGAACGTGGTGAAAAGGGGATGGACACCATCACCACCCACCGTGAGTACGAGGCGCTAGACAAGGAAATTAAGGATGCCTCCGAAAAGGAGAGCCAACTGCGCAAGGAGCTGCAGTCCGAGGAGCGCCGCTTTGAAGACCTGTCTGCGAGCATGAGTCTCAAGGAGCAGCAGTTGGAAATGGGTCAGAAGGAGCTGGACGAGAAGAAAGTTGCTTGGGCCGACAATGTTGCCACGTATAGGGCAGAATTGGATGCTCTAAAGCTTCGTGAGGATAAGATTATTCCCGACCTTGATCCTGAGATGATTTTCAAGTTCGAGCGTATTATCCGCAGCAAGCAGAACAGGGGAATCGTAGCGGTAAAGGGCAATGTATGCGACGGTTGCCATATGATTCTGCCTGCACAGTTTGCCAATGAGGTTCACCGGGGCGAGGAGATTGTGTTCTGCCCCTATTGCAGCCGCATCCTCTTCTATGAAGAGCCGGAGGAGGGCGAGACCTCCTTTGGTCTTGAGGACGCTGGTAGCCTCGTGGATTACGATGATGACGACTACGACGACGAATTGGATGACGACGAGGACCAGGACGAAGTACGGGAACTGGGAGAAGAGGATTAATTAGTTAATTTGACAGAAAATACATGGTCGCTGTCTCTGTGGTTCAAAAGGGCCTCAGAGAGAGAGGAAAGTCCGGGCTCCTTCGGAAAGGATGCCGGTTAACAACCGGGCATGGTGCTGGTGACGGTGCCATGACAGCCAGCGCAACAGAAAACAAACCGCCTTGGTTTCCAAGGTAAGGGTGAAAAGGTGGGGTAAGAGCCCACCGGGCAGACGGTAACGGATGTCGCATGGCAAGCCTCATCTGGAGCAAGGCCAAGCAGTAGTTGCAATTCCGATATGAAGGGGTTCCTTCACAACTACGGGTAGGCTGCTGGAGATACGGGGAAATCCGTATCCTAGATAGATGACCATGCCTGGTGCAGTGAGTCTGTCATCAGGCGACAGAACCCGGCTTATAGTATTTTCTGTCTTTTTTTTTATGGAGAAATGGGTGGTGCGCAAACAGAAAAAAACGACACAGCAAGGCATAGTGCGACGTAAGAGCAGGTTCTTGCATCGTGTTGTGGTCTGTCTTGTGGTACTGTTGATATCTGCCCTCGTGGCCATCCCAATCCTCCATTTCATTCAGAACAAAAAACAGAATACCATAAGTATGGCCCAGGTGGAATCCTGCTGGAAGCAGGGGGACTACCAGAATGTCCATGACTTGACCGCCACCCTGCTTGCCACGAATCCCTTCCATTCTATGGCTCTGGCCTTTTCCGGATACTCAGGATTCTATCTAGCGGTTTCCCAGACAGACACTACCAAGGCTCAGACTCTTTTGGACAATTCCATCAATGCCCTGCGTCTTGCGGCATTAAAGTCCAGCTCACGGGTCCGTCCCCAAATCCATTATATGCTGGGGAAGGCTTATTTCTATAAGAACACCCTCTCAGACTACCATTATTATAGTGATTTGGCCATCAAGTACCTTTCACTGGCAAAGAAGGAGTCTTATGCGGCCGACGACATCCCGGAACTGTTGGGCTTGAGCTACGCCACCTTAGGGCTCACGGAGGAGAGCATCGCCGCCTTTACGGAGGCTCTGCTGGTACGGGAATCAGACATGCTGTTGCTGTCCATCGCTGAACAGTATTATAAGAACCAGCAGCTGTCAGCTGCTAAAGCATATCTCCACAGAGTCTCCACCAGTACAACTGACGACTCTGTCCGGCTGAAGAGTAAATCTCTGTTAGGTCAAATATATCTAGATGAGCAAAATTACCAGGAGGCGGAAAAAGAATACCGCTCCATGTTGGAAATAAATCCAAATTATGCTGACGCATTCTATGGAATTGGTGTATTATATGAGAGCCAGGGTGAATTGGTGAAGGCTCGCTCCGAGTGGAGGAAGGCCCTCCGCCTGGATGTGAACCACCAGGGCGCCAAACTGAGGCTTGCTGAGTATAAATAATTATAGGAGAAAGAAATATGGCTTTTATGGATAAGTTTTCCACAGACATTGGAATCGACTTGGGTACGTGCAATACCCTGATTTATGTTCGTGGAAAGGGAATAGTTGTAAATGAGCCTTCCGTTGTGGCGGTGGAGCGTGGTACAAACCGGGTGGTGGCCGTTGGAGCCGAGGCAAAGCGTATGCTTTGGAAGACACCTGAAACCATCACCGCAATTCGTCCTTTGAAGGATGGTGTTATTGCTGACATGGCCAGTACCGAGAAGATGATCCGCTATTTCATCTCCAAGATCATTCCCCGACATCAGGTGTTCAAGTCAACCCGCATGAAAATTGGTATTCCCACCTGTATCACCGAGGTGGAGAAGCATGCCGTTGAGGAGGCCGCAGTCAAGGCCGGTGCCAAGGAGGTGGAGTGTATCGCCGAATCATTGGCTTCTGCCATCGGTGCCCAGATTCCCATCGATGAGCCTGAGGGACACATGGTTTGCGACATTGGCGGCGGCACCACCGAGGTTTCCGTAATCTCCCTGGGAGGCATGGTTGTCACCAACGCCATCCGTTTGGGTGGAGATGAGTTCGACGAGTCCATCGTCAAGCACGTCCGCAATGTCCACAACCTGATCATCGGGCAGCAGACCGCTGAGCGGCTGAAGATCGAGATTGGAAACGCTGCCGCCGACAAGACCATCGAGAAGATGGAAATCAAGGGAACTGATGCCATCACCGGGCTTCCCCGCCGCCTGGAGATTGATTCCGTGGAGGTTCGGGAGGCATTGAAGGATCCTGTCACCCAGATTGTCGATGTCATCAAGCGCACCTTGGGACAGACTCCGCCGGAGCTTTCCTCCGACATCATCGAGAACGGAATCGTCATGACTGGTGGCGGCTCCCTGCTGAAGGGTCTGCCGAAGCTGATTTCCAAGGAAACCGGTGTGCCGGTATTGCTGGTGGACAATCCTCAGGAATGCGTTGCCATCGGAGCCGGAAAGGCATTCGAGCTGTTCAGGGACATTTCCTCAGATAGAAGCATCTACGACAACCTGAACAACTAGGTGGATTCATGGCCTTGCGTAAACCTCAGCTTCGTCTCAAGCCGTCTCTTTTTGTGCTGATTCTGCTTGTGGTGGTCTCCGGCATCATGCTGGGACTTTCCACAGGCGGCTTCATCGTGAATTTCAAGACAGTGGGCTTTTCAGCCCTGTCCACCCTGCAGAAGGGTGTTCGGGCGGGATTCAACGGCATTACCGGGATGGTATCCGCAGTGCAGGAAATCCGTGTGTTGCGGGAGGAATACCAGCGGCTCACAGAACAACTTGAGAACTACGAGTACATGCAGCGGAACAATACAGAGATTCGCCGGGAGAACGAGCATCTGAAGGAGCAACTGGCCTTCACCGAGCAATTTGAGTACAAGAATCATCCTGCCCAGATTATTGGTCGCGATCCCAACAACCAGTATTCCACCCTCACCATCAACAAGGGAAGTCGCCATGGCATCAGGAAGAACATGCCGGTGATCGCCGTCCAGAACGGATTGGTGGGGCTGGTGGGCAAGGTACTGCAGGTGGGCTACACCACCAGCCTGGTAATGCCCATCTACGACTATGAGAGCAATGTTTCAGCCCGCATCCAGGATACTCGTGACGTGGGGCTGGTAAGTGGACTGGGATGGGAGGATCGTCCTCTGTCCATGAAGTACATCAAGAAACGGGTGCTGCCTGACCTGCAGTACGGCGACCTCATTGTTACTTCTGGAGAGAACGAGAATTTCATGAAGGACATACCCATCGGTTACATCACCACCATCACCGTGCAGGACTATGACTCCTCTCTGAACATTGAGCTCTCTCCTGTGGTTGACTTCGGCCGCCTGGAGACCGTGATTGTGGTGGACATGAAGGAGTTGAATCCTGAGTCTCTGGAGTCGGCAGGAGAGGAGGGCAACAGATGATTCGCCGTTGGATAACAATCATTTGCATTCTTCTGGTGGCAGCGCTACTGGAGACTGCACTGCTGTCTAATATCATCTTTCTGCCAGCCGTTCCCGACCTGCTGCTGCTGATAGTCCTATACTTATCGGTATACAACGGTTCCCTTACGGGAGAGACAGCGGGCTTTGTCTCCGGATTGATGCTGGATTTTCTGACGGCGGCCCCTCTGGGCTTGAACTGTCTGCTGCGGACCCTGGTGGGCTTTTTTTCCGGACTCTGCCATAATCTGCTGAACGTGTCAGGAATTGTCATTCCTTGTCTTCTGGCTCTCGTAGCCACCATAGTGAAATTCGTTATCGTCGAGTTCATCTCCTTCTTTTTTCCCGCAGGTGTCATCACCTACGAGCTACTGTCCATGGAATTCGGAATGGAGCTGCTGCTGAATGTGGTTCTGGCACCTGTTGTCTTCGGCTTTCTGTCCCTCTTTTCATCCTTTCTCATTGACGGCACGGAGAGTCCCCGCTGATGAGAGTAAACGACCTGAAGACAAAGTCTGGAGTTTCACTAAAAAAAGACTTGAAGCTGGTGGTTTTAGGTTTGGTGATTGTCTTTTCCTTCGCCATCTACACCCTGAAGCTCTTTTCCATGCAGGTATTGGAGGGTGAGGTATACCGACAGCAGTCGGAGGATATTTCCAGCCGTGTAAAGACCATACCAGCCCAGCGGGGAGAAATCTACGACAGGAATGCCACCGTTCCCATGGTGGTCAACACGGACTCCTTTGCGGTGGACGTGACTCCCGGGGAAATTCCCCAAGGAAAGTATGACACGGTGGCCGCAAAGCTGGCGGAAATTCTCGATATAGACAAGAAACTCATTGACAGCAAGATTCCCGCCAACGTCAGGAGGTCATACACCGCCATCGAGGTGAAGTCCAGCGTGCCGTTCTCCATGGTTTCCGACATTGCCGAGAACAAGAACGACCTTCCCGGCGTCTCATGGCGTTCAAAGCCCCTCAGAAGCTATGTACAGACCGGCTCCATCTCCCATATTCTGGGCTACGTGGGTGACATCACTCGCGAGGAACTGAAGGTGATGTACAACCAGGGCTATACCAATACCAGCATCGTAGGAAAAACTGGAATTGAAAAGCAGTACGACTCCATTCTGCAGGGTGTTCCCGGCCGTGAGTCCACCACCGTTGACGTTCGTGGCCGACTCCTGTCAGATGCCCTGACGGTAATCAGTCCCGAAATGGGAAAAAACCTGGTGCTGACCATCGACTCAGACATCCAGACCCTGGCAGAAAAGGCGCTGGGAGACAGGGTAGGGGCGGCAGTGGTGTTGAAGCCCTCCACTGGAGAGATTCTCGCCATGGTTTCTTATCCTTACTTTGACTCCAACCTCTTCAGTTCTGAGAATTCCTCCCAGGAATATGCAAAGATGGTGAATGCCGCCAACAACCCCTTGCTGAACCGGGCTATCAACGCCGCCTATCCGCCAGCATCCACTTTCAAGGTGATTATGTCTGCGGCCATGCTGGCAGAGCAGTCTATGCCGGCGGAGAAGAAGGTGGAATGCACTGGATCCATCCGCTATGGAGACAGGACCTTCCGCTGTCACATTGGTGTGCCGGGCCACGGATACATGGACCTGAAGAATGCACTGGCTCAGTCCTGCAACGTTTATTACTGGACCTTGGGCCGTGACTACATCGGAATCGATATGATTGCCTCATACGCCCAGGAATTTGGACTGGGTCGTTCCTTGGATATAGACCTGCCCAGCCACTCCGCAGGATTCATCCCCACCGCCCAGTGGAAGGAGCGCCGCTACCACGAGAAGTGGCTTGGTGGAGACACCCTCAGCGCTGCCATTGGACAGGGCTACACCACAGTGACCCCGCTGCACATGGCCAACGCCATTGCTATGGTGGTAAACGAGGGCGTCATCTATAAACCCCACATTCTCAAGGAGATACGTGATCCGGCAAGTGGCGATGTCATTTCAGAGACACAGCCTGAGGTGCTCCACCAGTCCAACATCAACCAGTCTGTGTGGCGGGCCGTGAAGGAGGCCATGCGACATACTGTCACCGATGGTACCGTCCAATTCCCCTTGAAGAACAAGGTGGTGAAGATTGCCGGCAAGTCTGGTACCGCCGAGGTCGCCCAATACAAGAACCAGTGGCACTCATGGTTCGTTGCCTACGCTCCCTACGACGGACCCGTGGAGGATACCATTGTCACGGTGGTGCTGGTGGAGGCCGTGAACGTGTGGGAATGGTGGGCGCCCTATGCCACCAACATCATCATGCAGGGAATCTTTGCCAACCAGGACTATGACCAGGCGGTTGATTCTCTAGGCTTCCGTTATCTAACCCGACCAGTGGGAAGACAGGAGTAGGAGAGGGCTATGAAACTGAGAGTATTTGAGCTTTTCGACATCATCCTTCTGGTCTGCACCCTGCTGCTGATTACCATTGGAGTGGTGTTCATCTATTCGTCAGGAGTGAATTCCTCTGGAATCTCCGTCTCTCGGGAATATGTACGCCAAATCATCTTTGGTTCCACCGGATTGATCCTCATGGCCACCATCGCCATCTTGGATTACAGGAAAATAGTAAAACAGGCACCGAAGCTTTTCATCGGAATGGTTCTAGTGCTGGTATATACCGCCATCTTTGGAAAGGTGGTGAACGGAGCCAGAAGCTGGCTCGGAATCGGCAACTTGGGCGTGCAGCCTTCGGAATTCTGCAAGATACTCTACATCTTCTTCCTGGCCTGGTATTTCGAGCGGACGGACAAGGTTTCACCAAGAAAACGATTCATCACCTCCCTGTGCATCATGGGTGTCCCCCTGATGCTGATTCTCCTGCAGCCTGACTTGGGAACAGCCAGCGTGTACATCCCCATCTTTCTGGTGATGTGTTTTATGGCCGGCATTCCCATCCGCTACCTGCTGATGGTGGTGCTGGCAGGCATGATGACCATTGTCTGCACGGTGCTGCCAGTGTGGGAGTCTGAGATTCTCCAGCGGAGTATTCCCAT
>CAMGSV010000134.1 GCA_946061495.1 uncultured Spirochaetales bacterium
GCTGACGGAGGAAATCATCCAGACACTGGTGCAGCAGAAGGCCCCCATCAACAGCTGGGGCGTGGGAACCCACATGGTCACTGGCGGCAACGAGTCCTCCTTTACCGGTGTGTACAAGCTGGCAGCCCGCTACTATCCCCACACCCAGACCATGGAGCCCACCATGAAATTCTCCGACAATCCAGAAAAAACCACCAATCCCGGCATCAAGAACCTGTGGCGGCTCTACGACCAGGATGGCATGGCCCGCTCAGACATCCTTTCCCTGGAGGACGAGGAAATCATTGAGGGGCAAAGCCAGCGGTTCTACCACCCATCAGGAGACTATCGCCAGTTCACCTTTACCCCTGCCAAGGTGGAGCCATTGCTGAAGCTTCGGATTCAGAACGGACAGCTGCTCCACAAGGGAACCACTCCCCAGCAGGCCATCCGGGAAGCCCGTGCCACCATGCAACGGCAGCTTTTGACCCTGGATGACACCTACCAGCGGATTCTCAATCCCCACATCTACAAGGTATCTGTCACCAAAAGGCTGCGGCAGCTGAAAATAAGGTTCATCGAGGAAAGAATACAGTAGTCCATGGAAATTTTCCTCAACATTGCAGCCATCCTCAATGTACTGTTCATCATCTTTGTGCTGTTCTTCGAGCGGAAGGAGGATTCCCGACGATGGGCCTGGGTGCTGGTGCTCTACTTCCTGCCCATGGTGGGGATGCTGCTCTACATTCTTCTGAGCGGCCACTTCTTCACCAAAACCCGCCAGCTGACACGAATCTCACAATTCTTCGACAATCTGCGCACCCAGTTCTACCAGCAGCACCAGGACTTTCTGAAGAATTTCTTCACCATACTGCACCATCCAGTACTGAAAGAATATCAGGCCCTCGTCAGGATGAATGCCCAGGGCAACAAGAGTCCCCTCACCTTCACCACGTCCGCAAAAATCTATTGCTGGGGGGAGGATCTGTTCAAGGAGATGCTGGAGGACATGAAGGCCGCCCGCCACAGCATCTGCGTGGAGTCCTTCATCATCCACAATGATGCCACCGGCACCGCCCTGATGGATATCTTGTGTCAGAAAGCACAGCAGGGACTGGAGGTCAAGCTCCTCTATGATGACGTGGGCTCCATCCTCACTCCCAATAGCTTTTTCCACCGCCTCACCAAGGCTGGCGGACAGGTGCAAGCCTTCTTTCCCGTCAAATGGCGGCTCCCCCTTTCCATCAATTTCCGAAACCACCGGAAAATCACCATCATAGATGGGAGCATCGGCTACATGGGAGGCGTGAACATCGGGGATGAGTACGCAAACTGCAGTACCAACAAGAAAAAGCCCCTGTGGCGGGACACCCATATCCGGGTCACCGGCTCCACCGTCATGAGGCTCTACTCCATCTTCCTGATGGACTGGCTCACCACCCCTGCCTGGCACACTCGGCTGAAAAAGACCGAGGACATAACAAGGTATTTTTCCCAAGAGACCATACAGCTCCTCCAGCAGCAGCTCACCGCCAGGCAGACCTTCAGCTCCCAGTGGTCGGATATCCCCACCCAAATCATCACCGCTGGCCCCGACGACCTTTGCACCACCGAAATAGAGGCAGCCCTCATACGGATGATTCTGTCCGCCAAGGAATATGTCTACATCCAGTCCCCCTACTTCACCCCCAGCCAACAGGTGTACAACGCCCTGAAAATAGCCGCCCAGTCGGGAGTGGATGTGCGGATCATGGTTCCCGACCAGTGGGACAAATTCTACGTTAAGATTGCCGCCTACCAGTTCATCCGGGAGCTGTTGGGATTCGGGGTGCAGTTCTACCACTACAACGGCTTCATCCACTCCAAAACCATGGTGTGCGACGATAAAATCTGCACCATCGGCTCCACCAACATGGACACCCGCAGCTTTGACCTCCACTTCGAGGTGAACGGCATCTTCTATGACCAGGACATGGCCCGCCAATGCCGACAGATATTCCTTGAGGACATGCACAACAGCCGACAGGCCTACTTGGACTGGTTCAACAGCCGTCCCCTTCCCCGCAGGGTCCTATGGGCCTTTTTCAAGATGTTCTCCCCCCTGATGTAAATCAGACCTGATGTAAATCAGACCTGATGTAAATCAGACCTGCCTGCTGCAGAATGGGAGGAACGTGCAAAAGCTCAAGACAAAAAAAGAGCTGCCTTCAAGCAGCCCTCTTCCATTTAGTTGGCATCAAAACCTTCCCTTAAACAATCTTGGTCAGCAACGAAGGCGGCAGAAAAAACCGACCCGAAACCAACAAGAAGGACTTACACCTTCTTTGTCACATAACCGCTTCTCAGACAGCGGGTACACATCTTGATTGTCATGGTGGTTCCACCGATTTCGGTCTTAACCTTTACAAGGTTTGGCTTCCAAACACGGCGTGTATGATTGTATGACTTACTTACATTGTTACCGCTCATGGAACCCTTGCCGCAAATCTCACATCTTCTGGACATAATAAACCTGCCTATAAAATATCTGAAGCAACATACTAACAAAAAACGGCGATAATGTCAAACCATTACCGCCGTTCCTGCTCTCTTACTTCAATTTATTTTGCCGTGAATACCAGCAGGGTTGTTCCGTCCTTGCCAATCAGCTGGAAGGTATTGCCAGACAACACATAATGGGATGCCTTACCCAACAGGTTCAGGTACACCTGCTCCATGATGGCAGCCTCTTTAACGGGAGCAGCCTCCTTGATGGTTCCAATCTCCTGAAAAGCAATTGTCCGAGCGGCATAATCAACCTCGTATGAGCCGACGACGAAATTGGAGCCAGAGAAGCCGCTGACATCCAGCTTTGTTCCGAAGACCAGCTCAGGCACTGCCTTGCTCTGATCCAAGCTCCCCACGCCGGTACCGTCATAATAGGCGGTCAACAACCAGTGGGTACCAGCCAGCATCATCTTCTGGAACAGCAAGGCAGTCTCGCCGCTGGACTTGGAAATCTCCATACCGTGCCCATCAGTAGCAATACGGAACTGATCCGCATCAGACAGGGTTTCCAGATACAGACGCTCGAAGGTTTCCAGCTCAGGAGAACCAGCCATCATGGTAATAGCAAAGGGACCGGCAGAATATGCTGAGCCTTCGATAGTCACTGGTCCACTATAATTGTTCACACCGGAAAAACCGTACACATCATAGTCATAGGACCCCATCTTGGGGACGTCAGCAGAAAAGGTAATGGCCACATCCTGGGGGATGGCAAGCTCTGCACCACTGCGCAAAACAGAAGTAAGCTTCCAGTCCCCAGCCAGTCCCACATCGTCCTGAGCCACCGCACCCTTTGATGAAGCACATCCTGTCAACATCACACCACCTACGGCCACAAAGGCCATCAAACAAATAATAGAATTTCGCAACTTACTCATTGTCTTACTCCTGTAAAAAAATCAGCAATGATTTCCTATTCACAGTATAAGTGATAAAAAAAAGTCTTTCAACTGTCTAGTTGCCATATCCATCAGATTTGTGGTATCATCAGTGGAGTTTTTTTTAAGGGGTCAATCTATGGATTCACATGAAATCACTATGGAAAAGATTGTAAGCCTGTGCAAACGCCGTGGCTTTGTATTCCAGTCATCAGAAATTTATGGCGGACAGGCCGGAGCCTGGGACTACGGACCAATCGGAATTGAATTGAAGAAGAATATACAGAATGCCTGGTGGAAGGAGATGACCCAGCTCCACGACAATATCGTCGGTTTGGATGCGGCCATTTTGATGCACCCTCGGGTTTGGGAGGCCTCCGGCCACGTAGCCAACTTCTCCGACCCCTTGGTGGACTGCAAGCAGTGCAAGATGCGCTACCGTGCCGACACCATGGACCAGGATGCCCTGGCTGCAAAGAAATGCCCCAGCTGTGGCGGAGAGCTCACCGAGCCACGAGCCTTCAACCTCATGTTCAAGACCCATATTGGACCTGCCGAGGACACTGCCAGCATCGTGTACCTGCGCCCCGAGACCGCCCAGGGCATCTACGTAAACTATAAAAACATCATCCAGTCCAACCGCATGAAGGTTCCCTTCGGCATTGCCCAGGTGGGAAAGGCCTTCCGCAACGAGATTGTCACCAAAAACTTCATCTTCCGCACCTGTGAATTCGAGCAGATGGAGATGCAGTTCTTTGTGAAGCCCGGCGAGGACGACCAGTGGTTCCAGTACTGGCGTGAGCAGCGCTGGAGCTTCTACAAAAAGTACGGCGTCCGCATGGAAAAGCTGCGGTGGTACCACCACGACAAGCTGGCCCACTACGCCAAGGACGCCTACGACATCGAGTACGAATTCCCCATGGGCTTCCAGGAGCTGGAGGGAATCCACAACCGCACCAACTTTGACCTGACCCAGCACACTGAATATGCCGGAAAGGATCTGCAGTACATTGACCAGGACAACGGTGCCGAGCGCTACATCCCCTACATCATCGAGACCTCCGCAGGACTCACCCGCAACGTGCTGATGTTCCTCTGTGATGCCTACGAGGAGCAGAATGTGGCCAAGGAGGGGGAGGCCGATGACTACCGCGTGGTGCTGCACTTCCATCCCAAGATTGCCCCCGTCACCGTAGCCGTGCTGCCTTTGATGAAGAAAGACGGCCTGGCCGAGCTGGCAAAGGAGATTCAGAACGAGCTGAAGGAGGACTTCGTAACCGACTACGACCAGTCCGGCACCATCGGCAAGCGCTACCGCCGCCAGGATGAGGTGGGAACCCCCTTCTGCATCACCGTGGACCACGACACCAAGGAGGACGGCACCGTCACCATCCGCTTCCGTGACTCCATGGAGCAGGTTCGTGTCCACCGCAACGACTTGGTGCAGCGCATCCGCCAAGAAATCAAGGACTACCAGCCGCCTGCACGGCAGCCCCGCACCTAAGGTGCAGTCCTCTTGGTTGACCACTGCTAGAACTGCATGGAATACGTTGCACTAGGACGCTCTAACCTTCTGGTAAGCCGTATTGCCTTGGGGGCATACGGCTTGCAGTATGTGGAGTCCGACGAGGCGGCTGCAAGCCTGGTGAACATGGCATATCAAGGTGGCATCAATTTCTTTGATACTGCCCGCCACAAGCCCACCAGCGAGATGCGCTTGGGAAAGGCCGTCCAAACCATCCAAAGACAACACATCATTCTTGCCTCCAAATCCATGGCAACTGACGGAAAGGCCCTACGGGAAGACATCGAGAACAGTCTGGAAGCAATGAACTGCGACTATATCGACCTGTACCAGATAGAAAACTATGAATTCCTGCCCAAAAGAGATGGCAGGGATGGAATTTTCAAGGTTCTGGAAAAATTCAGGGACAAGGGGAAGATTCGCCACTTGGGCTTTGTCACCGAATCCCCGGAGCTGGCCATGGAGGCCATAGAGGCGGACCTATACGAGACCCTGCAGCTCCCCCTGAACATCCTCTCCCCCGACCTGAACATCCAAGTAGCCAAGCTCTGTGAGGAACGGGACATTGGCTTCATCGCTATGCAGCCCCTGTGTGGAGGTGTCTTCAGAAACATTCCCCTGGCATACGGTTTTCTCCGTCAATATGAGAATGTGATTCCATTGTGGGGGACACGACTGCCGGAAGAGCTGCAGCAAATATTATACTTCGAGAGCCATCCACCAGTGATCGACGATAAATTCCTGGAGGAGGCACAGCACACCAGGATGCTCTTTTCCTAGAGATGATCAACAGCCCCGTCCTTGAGTTCTCATCTGTTCCTTACAAGACACCTGTTGCCTTTACAATGTCCGCAGTCTCCTGCTTGTTCAACACACGGACAATCCGAAGACCAGTGTCACTAGTCTTGATGGTGACAGGCTTTCCAGACTCATCCCGCTCTCCCACCAACTGCACGATGGGATGCTTGGGATTCTCCGGGTTTACATCCACTACCCGACCAACCTTGCCGTTGGACAGAAACACGTAGGAACCAATGGGAAACAGCGAAAGGCTGTACAGAAGAGCCTTGATAACAAGCTCGTCATACTGCTTTGTCTGGTTCTTCAGCAGTTCTACCATTGCCTCAAAGGAGCTGACGGCAGCCTTATAGGTTCTGGGAGCGGTAATTGCCTCGAAGGAGCACACCACAGAAATAATCTTTGCGTATAGAGAAATCTTTTCTCCCCGAATATGGCGGGGATATCCAGTGCCATCCTCCTTCTCATGATGCTCCAAAACTGCCAGGCAGACATTGAGGGGAGCGTCAAAGCTTTTGAGGATGGTATAAGAAACGATGGGATGGGTATTCAGCAGATTTTTCTCCACAGGGGACAGATTCCTCTGGGACAGATACAGTTGACTGGGGATACGAATCATGCCAATCTCATGGAGGACACAGGCCACACCCAACTCCGTTAGTTTAGTGATGGACATGTGCAGCTGCAGCCCCACAGTAATTGCCAAGACGGTGGAGCGCAGCGAGTGGGCAATCAGGAAGTTCTTGGGATTCTTGTCCTGATTGGGATGTACCTGCAGCACATACCGACGATTTGCCTTCACAAAGCTGCATAACTCCTTCACCTTATGGGAAAGGGCCTCCAGATCTATATCCTTATGGGTGGCATAATAGGTATAGATATCGAATATAAAATCCATGAAGCCGTCATATACATGCTGGACCACATTGAGCCTATTGTTTTCATCGGCAATGTGGGAAAAATCAAATTTTGTTTCTATATCCCCAGCATCCAGTACAGGAGTATCTTTTTTTTTCTTGTTGATATCCTCAATCCCCATCTCCTCCATGGAGACATCCTCCGTGGTGCTGGAGAAGGCGGTGGAGGCAGAAAAACGAACGGGACCAGCGGCAGCCTGCTTTGTTACATTGGAGGCTATCTCACCAAGAATCCCCAAGTCACCATGGGAATACACCTCCGTGAATTGCCACTCCTTGAGGGCATCAATCAATCCTTTCTGAACCTTCGCACCACGATTGAGGAGGAGAAAAGTATTGTCAAGCATAACATCTTCAGTAAAACGAACATCTTCTTTGAGATCGAACACTTTAAAAGAATTCATACTTTCCCCTTGTCAAAAACTCTTCCTATAGTATCGGAACAGAATGTTAATTTCTACACTTAATTATAATTACTTGCAAATAAAAAACTGGTCTGTAGAAGACTACAGACCAGAATCAAGACATATACAGCAGATAAACACTTACGGCGTCTGGATGTCGATACCGCCGTACGGGCCCTCCCACCGTACAGTAATAATATCGGAGGTGGCAAATGGAACTTTAGAA
>CAMGSV010000135.1 GCA_946061495.1 uncultured Spirochaetales bacterium
GCAGGTTTCTGCCTAAAAGCTGGAGCACCAGGGAATACAGGTATTCCGTGCCCGCCCCGATAACCACCTGCTCTGGATCCACCGCCATGTTCCTGAAGGTTCCCAGATAGGTGGCCACCGCCAGCCGCAGTTCCCACAAGCCCTCAGGTGGAAGGGGGGAAAGGATCCTTGTCTTGGAATCTTGTAGCACCTTCCGCATGAGGCGGGACCACAGGGGAAAGGGAAAAAGTTCCCGGTGGATGTGTATGTCCTGGAGATTGATGAGGTCTGGTTGTGGATGGCTGTCCTGACTGTGCGGCGGAATTCTTTCTGTTCCCCCTTCTGGAGAGGAGTGCTGCGGAGGAATCGGGCTCTTTCCCGGCAGCGGTATGGCATGGGTGCCAGTGTCCAGGGGTGTCACAAAATATCCCCGCTTCTCTGCAGAATAGACATAGCCCTCGTCAATCAGCTGCTGGTAGGCATTCTGCACCGTGATGACGCTGACTCCCAGGTGGGAGGAAAGGCTCCGTTTGGAGGGGAGCCGCTGGTTTGGACGAAGGTTTCCCTCGACAATCTTGCTTTTCAATTGGCTATACAGAAATTCCGTCAGATTGAGCGTGCCCCGTCGGGAAAAATCTATGGTAATCATAATCTGATTATATAAAAATAGGGTAAAAATGAATATATACATAATACCAGATTTTCAGTATTCTGCCAAAGACTAGGCCGGTGAATGCTGGGGACCTCCTCCTTATCTCATTTCATGGCTTCCGGTAGGAGTCGGTCATGGTCAATCCTTTTTCTGGAGTAACTATGGATAAACGAGTTTTAACGATTCAAGACATTTCTTGTGTAGGCCAGTGTTCCCTTACTGTGGCTTTGCCAATCATCTCTGCCTGCGGCATAGAGACTGCCGTGCTGCCCAGCTCGGTGCTTTCCACCCACACTGCAGGGTTTTCCGGCTATACCTTCCGGGATCTCACCCAGGATATGGAACCGATTCTTGCCCACTGGAACAAGGAGGCTATCAAGTTTGATGCCTTCTATACCGGCTACGTCAGCAAGGCTCAGATTCCCCTGATTCTCAAGATTATGGAGGAGACTGCACATCCCGGCGCCCTGCGAATTGTGGATCCGGTGATGGCGGACAATGGCAAGCTGTACACCGGTTTTGACACCGACTTCCCCGCTGAGATGGTAAAGCTGTGTCGTGGAGCCCATGTCATCATGCCGAACCTGACGGAGGCGGCCTTCCTGCTGAATGAGCCGTACCGTGGGAACAACCTGGAGCACCAGGACTATGACGAGGCATACATCGTGGGATTGCTGGAGCGGCTCATGGGACTGGGGGCCAAAAACGTGGTGCTGACGGGAGTGAGCTACGAGCCGGGCCAACTGGGATGCGCCTGTTTTGACGGCACCAAAATTGAGTATTACTTCTGCCAGCGGTTGGATGCCCAGATGCACGGCACGGGAGACGTGTTCGCCTCTTCCTTTGCTGGTGCCCTGTGCCGTGGCAAGTCTATTCTGGACAGCGCCGCCTTGGGTGCCGATTTCGTGGTGGAATCCATGAAGGCTACTCTGGACGACAAGAGCCACTGGTACGGTGTGAAATTCGAGAAGGCCCTTTCCTGGCTTATTCGCCGCCTGGAGGCCTAGCGAAGCAGCCCGCCATCCGGCGGGCTGCTTGTAACTTACCGTCATTCCCAGCTGAATGCGGCGGGGGGTTTGTTGGTGATGTCGTAGTAGATGGCATCCACAGAGGGCAGCTGCACCAGCCGATTCATGATGGCATCCAAAACGTGATGGTTCATGTGGGCGAACTCGGCTGTTTCCACATCATCGGAAACCACCGGTCGCAGCACGAGGCTGCAATGGTTGGGGCGGGAGGCGTAAGGCAGATTGATGGTGAGGTGCTGGGTAATCTCCTCGTACCAGCCGAACCGCTTCAACTCTTGCAAGACGATATAGTCCGCCTCCCTCGTTTGATCCAGTCGCTCCTGGGTGCAGTAGCCTTCCTGCAGCCTGAGGGTGCTTCCCTGCCTTTGATAGAGTCGAACCACCACTCGGCTCACTTCCGGTAGTGAGTCGGTGATAAAAGAGGAGACTCGATTCAGAACACGCCACCGTGGTATGTGATACCACGGCAGAGTTCTTTGCTCTTCGGTGAGTTCAAAGTCCAGCTCCTCCTGCTGGGCCTCAAGGGACTGGAGCACTGTGAGCCAATCCCGATGGCCATCGGAGTCGAAGGAGAGGGCTACGGGAAAGCGATAGGCTTTGTAATCGGTTTGGAGGCCAGCGGTTCGCACTGGCAACACCTCGGCAGAGGTTGCCTGCAAGCCCTCCTTGCTGATAAGGTTGAGCACTGCCAATTGCACTTGGGAAAGAATCTGTCGGTCTTGGTGGGACAGGACACCTTTGCTACACAGAACATTGATGGCAAGGCCTGGTTCTGGGAAGGGGTGCCGGTCCACCATCTCATCCCGCAGTCCCATTCGTCGCCCGATAATTCTCACCTCATCCTTGTACAGCTCCTTCAACGGCTCTATCACCATTCCCCGCTGGATGAGTCCTTGGACACCGCTATTTTTTCGTGTATCATCCTGTATTGCATACCGTTCTTTGAGATTGTCCGGAAGGAGGCTGTCTGAATAGAGTGTGTTCAAGGCCACCAGCCATTGGTCGGGATTCAGGTTCAGCCTTTCCATCATCTTGTTCTGGACGTGGAGGAAATAGGCATGCTCCAGCTGCCGCTTTCGTTTGGGATTCACCTCCGTTCCCATGACCTGCAGGAAGCTGGGAGCGGCATTTGCTACCACAAAGTTCTTGAAACCGAATTCCTGGTACCGACGGGCAATGTTCTTGCTTTCATTTTTACGGAGAAATCCGTTGTCGATGTGGATTCCCAAGACACGATTTTGTCCCAGTGCCTTGTTCAGTAGAGTGAAGGCCACATTTGAATCTACGCCACCAGATAGAAAAATCAGAACTTTCTTGTCCCTGGCGGTAAAGCGAATCTTTGCCAGCATCAGCTCCAGAACGATGTCCCGGTCCCAGTTTTTCTCCATACCGCAGAATCGGGCGAAATTCTTTAGGATGGTAGGCCCACATTCAGTTTCCTTTGACTCGATGTTCCCTTGGAAACCAAACCTTCCTTGGTTCAGGTCTTGGATGGCGGCGTAGGAACAGACCTTGGTGGAGGCCACCATCTCGAAACCAGGTGGCAGCTGCAGCACCTCATCACGATGGCTTACGCTGACACGAATGCTGTCATCTAGATTCAGCAGCAGCGGACTGTAGGTGGTTCGGTTCTGGTTCATTTGGGCAAAGCCAAATTCACCGATGAGGGCTCGTCCCACCTTTCCGCCGCAGAGATGGGCCAAAAGGAGGTGGCCATAGCCAATTCCCAGAATGGGAATCTCAAGGTTCAGTATTTCCTTGTTAAAAAGAGGTGCCCTTGGATCTTGGAGGGAAGTCGGACCATCAGAAAGGACGATTCCTGCTGCTCCCTTCAAATTCTCCAGCTGGACAGAAGGTGCTGCAATCTCTGCATGGAAGCCCTGCAACCGCAGGGTTCTCGTTATTTTGTGGGCGTAGTGGCCTCCAAAATTGATGACAACAATCTTCTGCCAGGCCATAGGCAATCCACTTGATTATCGCGTGCAGGAATTCTGTACCGAGGCGGCAATGAATTCCCGGAACAAGGGGTGAGCACGGTTTGGCCGTGACTTGAATTCAGGATGGAACTGGGCCCCCAGCATCCAGGGATGGTCGGACAGCTCCACAATCTCCACCAGGTTCCGCTCGGGATTGATGCCGGTGAGGTGGAGGCTGCTCTCCTCAAAGGCTGTCCTATACGTATTGTTGAATTCGTAGCGGTGGCGGTGGCGCTCCCAGATGGCCTGGGAACCGTAGGCTGCTGCGGCGCGGCTACCTTCGGCCAGCTGGCACGCATACTTTCCCAGCCGCAGCGTTCCACCAAGGATGACTCCGTTCTGGTCGCTCATCAGGTCGATGACAGGACGGGCCGTGTCTTTGTCCATCTCGCTGGAATTGGCTCCTGCCAGACCCAGCACATTCCGGGCAAACTCAATGACCTGAATCTGCATTCCAAGGCAGATGCCAAAGTAGGGCACCTTGTGTGTTCTGGCATACTGAGCCGCTTGGATCATTCCTTCGATACCACGGACACCAAAGCCACCGGGCACAATGATGCCGTCTGCATCCTTCAGCCTCTGGGCAGTGGCAGCCTCGTCGGTGCATTCCTCCGCATCAACCCAGTCAATCTCCACCTCCACGTTGGCGGCAATACCACCGTGAATCAAGGACTCCACCACGGAAAGGTAGGCGTCGTGGAGCTCCACGTACTTTCCCACCAGTGCGATGCGGACCTTGCCCGCCGGATGGTAGAAGCGATCCACCATGGCCGCCCAGTCCGAAAGCTGGCTCGCCTTGTCCTCCAGACCGAGAACTCGGCACACGACCTTTCCCAGCCCCTCCTGCTCCATCATCAAAGGCACCTCGTAGATGGACTTGGCATTGAGATTCTGGATGATGCAGTCGGTGGACACGTTGCAGAAGAGGGCCAGCTTTTCCTTGGTTCCGACGTCCACGGGAATCTCGCTGCGGAGCATGATGATGTCTGGCTGGATGCCCAGTCCCTGAAGCTCCTGGACGGAATGCTGGGTGGGCTTTGACTTCAGCTCCTGGGCCTTCTTCATGTAGGGTAGCAGGGTCAGGTGGATGTAGGCACAATTTTCCACTCCCACCTCGTATTTAATCTGGCGGATTGCTTCGATGAAGGGCAGGGACTCAATGTCTCCCACCGTTCCACCGATTTCGGTGATGATGACATCGGCTCCTGTCTCCTGTGCAGACAAGAGCATCCTGCGGCGAATCTCGTCCGTTACATTCGGAATCACCTGGACGGTGCCGCCGTTGAAGCCCCCCTCACGCTCCTTGTTCAGGATGGAGAGGTAGACACGACCGGCAGTGGTGTTGCTGCTCTGGGAGAGGCTCTCGTCGGTGAACCGCTCGTAATGTCCCAGGTCTAGGTCGGTTTCGGCACCGTCATCGGTAACGAAGACCTCACCGTGCTGGTAGGGGTTCATGGTGCCGGGATCGATGTTCAGGTAGGGGTCGAATTTCTGGTTGATGACCCTGAGACCACGGCTTTTCAGAATAAGCCCCAAGGATGCCGCCGCAATGCCCTTGCCTAAGGATGATACTACGCCACCGGTGATAAAGATGTATTTTGTCATGGAAATGCTCCGAATGTAGTTTCGTCTAGTATAACAGAAAAGGATGGTATGTCGCAAGGACAGGGATTCTCGCTGGAAAATGAGTGGCCACCGCGCTTCTTGGTGTGCAGGGTGGCCATCATGAAACTAGGTGCTGAACTGGCTCATGGTTTTGTTCAGGTTGGTCAGGATGTTCTGGTTGCGGACCAGCTCCTGGTTGGTCACCTCCAGTGCCTCCGTCACCTGGGCGGCACCACTGGACATTTTGTTCATGGAGTCCGTAATCTGGTTGGTGATCTCCACCAGCTTGTGCATCTCCATGTCAATCTCCTTGCTGCCCTGAAGGACGGAGCTGGAGCTGTCGTTGACGGAGAAGGTGATGCCGTGGATGGAGCGCATGGCCTCCAGCACCTGGCCGCTGCCGGCGGTCTGCTCCTCCATAGCCCGCATGATCACCTCTTCCTGTCGCTGCACCGACTGGGCGAACTCAAAGATGGTGGCAAAGTGCCGCTCCACCTGCTGGGTGTTCTCCGACACGGTGTTGATGGTGGACCCCAGCTCCTTCAGCCGGTTGGTGATGGTGAGGCTCTGGGAGCTGGAGTCCTCCGCCAGCTTGCGAATTTCGTCGGCAACGACGGCGAATCCCTTTCCCGCATCGCCGGCATGGGCAGCCTCAATGGCAGCGTTCATGGCCAGCATATTGGTCTGCTCGGCGATGTGCTTGATGATTTCACTAGCCTCCATCAGACCCTCTGACTCCTGATAAATCTGGCGGGATGAGGAGACTGCAGTCTCTACCGTCTTCTGCCCCTCGCTGGCGGCGGTGCCCAGCTGGTGCACGGTGACAGTGTTCTTCTTCAGAATTTCCGACACGGAATGGATGTTTGCCACCATCTCCTCGATGGCGGCAGAGGCCTCCGTGACGCTGGAGGCCAGATTCTGGATGCCGCCGTTCTGGCTGTTGATGAGGTTGGTGATCTGGTTCACGGAGGCCTGGGTCTGTTCTATTCCGGCTACCTGGTTGATCATCTCGTTCTTTACGTCGGAGATGGAGCTGAGCACGGTGGAGACGGCCTCATTTGAGGACTCCATCTTGTCTGCCAGCAGGTTCATGGAGCTGCTGCAGCTGGACACACCGTCGCAGACAGTCTGAATGACCTCAGTGTTCTTGTTGATGAAGGTGTTGATGTCGTTGGACAGGAGGCCGAATTCGTCCCGTGACTGTACCCGCACATGGCCCTTGTCAAAGTTGCCCTGGGAGACTTGGTTCACGGCGTATCCGATGGCCTTGACCCGGAGGGCTACTGCCCGCATCAGCAGGTAGAAGTCAAGGAGTCCCAGAATCATGCTGCAGAGGCTCAGGGGAAAGAGCTTGTTCAGGTTGAAGTTCACCCCCTCGGGGCCGTTGAAATTCACCAGGGGGGCACAGAGAATCAGCACTGAGCCAACACAGACGAAGCAGCCCACCAGGGAGCTGCGGATTACCAGTGACATGGAGGTGTCCTCCTTGGTGAGAGGGAGGTGGTGCAGGGAATCCTCGAACAGCTGGATGAATTTGATGTAGGTGGCCAGTGACACGAAGCAGCAGGCTCCGAAGGACTGCATGATGATGACCACATTGTTCACCTCTTCCATGGGCAGTGCCAGGAAAATAGGGAAGAAACTCATGAGGATGCCTAGGTAGATAGAGACGTTGGTGAAGAGCAGGGCTGCTTTGTTGGCCTTGTGGCAGCTTTCACTGGATCCGTCATACTGGCCGATGATTCTCATGGTGCGGGCTATCAACAGGGCGGGAATGGCGATGGCAAGCGCCAGGTAGATGAAGAAGGCCGGGTTCAAGAGGAAGGCTCCCAGCTTGTTTGCAGGAATGGTTCCGGTCAGCAGCACCTCAAAGATAAAAAAACCAATGGGGCTGAGGTAAATCAGGTAGTTGTAGATTACTGCCAGTACTGGAATCTTGTAATTGTTCTCCATAAGAA
>CAMGSV010000136.1 GCA_946061495.1 uncultured Spirochaetales bacterium
AGCGTAGGCATCTTCTTCCCGATTCACCTTTTCTAGGTATTTTATCCACTCGTAATAATTTATCTTTTCAAAATCCGTCTTGAACTTGATGCAGGCGGTGTAGGCATCTGGGTTAAAGTGGATGCCCCCTTCTTCTTTGCTGAAGGAGTACAGCTGTCCCTCCGTGTCCTTGTAGAAGGCTCCCACCACGTACTTGAGCATCTCCCTTCTGATTGCCTTGGCAACCTCCAGCTGCAGGTCGCTCCGCAGGGACTCGAAGGGAAAAATCTGCTGCTTCTGGGAGTGGTCAAAGCCGTGTTTCCGGCAGAAATCAAAAAGCTTTCGCTCCACCGCCGTCATGGCAGTCCGCTGGGAGGCGGGCATCTGCTTGAGGTGAAAGTTCAGCACCAGATTCCAGTAGATTTCTGTGAACCGCAGGGCAATGTCATCGTAGTCAAGAAAATGACTTTCCAGGTTCACGTTGAAAAGATTGTCCAGCACCGCCTTGAAGAAGGCATACTTGTAGGTGGTGGTGTGCATCTTTGCCGGGGACAAGGCCACGTTCACAATGCGGATGACCCCGCTTTCGGAGAGGGGACGGAAGGGGATGGTGCCTTGCTGCAGGTTCCAGCCGGAGGTGCTCATGGGGATAGTATAGCATGGAAGGGGCTTTTCTTTCCAGATTTTCTCTACTTCACCATGAACGTTAAAATACAGCAGTGATTCGGTAAATCTAAAGATTTTTCTTCTTAGTGCCTTTCCAGCTGGGAGACGGCAAACCGGAGCTTCTGTTCCAAGTGACTATCCAATTTTTTTTATTTCTCCGATGTCGTTCAAAAATTGGAAGAAGGCCGTCTGCTCGTCAAAGTCAACGAAATCAATCTTTTCTTGGATCTCCCTGTCCAACCGGGCATAGGTTGCCAGAAAGTGGGCTGGAGGCAAGCCCTTGACTCCGATGTCTATGTCGGAATGGGGCCGGGTTGCTCCTGTTGCCTGGGAACCAAAGAGAAAGATTTCTGTGCAACCTTCGGCCCTGAGGATATGGGTGATTTTGTTCAGTGTTGTATCGGCTACCATGGTTACTCTTCCGTCCCGCATTCAGTATATCCCACTTGCCCCTTTGTGAAAAGGGGCGGGGACTGGGAGTTATTCTGCCAGCAGCATCCTGTTCGTGTTTCTCTCCCACATTGACTAATCCAGCAAAAGCTGTACCTTCATCCTGCCAAAGCCCTTGAATCTCTTGTCATTTTCTGGGTAATAGCGAGTTGTTACGCCGTTTATGTCATCTATACCGTCATTGTTGGTATCTTTTTGGGTGCTGTCAATAAAATAAATGGCACCATTTTCTATCCTGTCAAAAATAGCTATGTGGGTAGTCCTCCCGCTGTTTTCTTCACCCATAAAAATGAGATTCCCCCGCTTTAAGTCCTTTTTTTCTATCGGGGTTGCTGCACTTTCATGCATATAGGCTGCGGTCATATCAGAAGCAAGGAGACTATATTTTGTGTCAACCAAGGCGTACTTGTAACACATGACTACAAGGCCGGAGCAATCCATTTGAATTGCCCGCAGGGGATCTTGGCCTCCCCAAGCATATTCTGTTTCGGCCCCCTCGTATAGCTTGGCAAACTGATAGGCAGATTCACAGATTCTGTCAGGGGCATCCACTATCTCATAATCACCAAAAGAATGCTGTGGCTGGCTACAGGAAAAAAGGAGGATTGGAATTATGGGGATAATGAATGCGTTTCTTTTCATGGACATGATTATACAATACGCCTTATCATAGCTGCAAGGATCACTGTGGTATTGCCTGGCATTCCGCGAACCAGTTTTTATAACATTGACTAAAGACTTAAAAACTGGTATATTTCTATTTCATACTGTACATTGCAGTATTCTGTCAAAACTAGGCTTTGACAGCTGTTGGTTGGCTCTCCTGGCAGCAGGCGGGGCGATCCGGCGGACTGGAGGAGTCTTTGGAGGATATACGTGGTCAGAATCAGACTGAAGAAGCTTGGAACGAAGAAGCGGCCCTTCTACCGCATCGTGGTAATGGACTCCCGGAAGCCCCGTGATGGAGAGACAATCGAAGAGATTGGCGTCTACCATCCCATCGAGGTGGAGGGAAAGCAGATCTCCTTCAACGAGGAGCGCGCCCGTTACTGGCTGAATGTTGGTGCCCAGCCTTCCGACATCGTTCGCAAGCTCTTTAACAAGAAGAACTTTTCGCTGTAAGTGGTGGGAGTGACGGGAAATGGAAAAAGACCTGATTGAATACATCGCAAAATCACTGGTCGATGATCCCGGTGCAGTCTCAGTAACGGAAGCTGAAGGCGAAAAGTCCACAATCCTGGAGTTGCGTGTTGCCGAGGACGACATTGGCAAGGTTATCGGTAAGTACGGTCGCATTGCGAAGGCTCTGCGCACCGTGCTCAGTGCCTCATCCAGCAAGAGCGGCAAGCGCTACAGCCTGGAAATAATGGATTGATGGAGCACTTCGTGGTTGGAATTATCCGGGGCACCCACGGCCTGGCGGGTAATTGTAAGGTTGAGAGCACATCCGGGGAGTTCCAGCATTTCACTGGAATGAAGGATGTGGTGCTGCGGAAGAACGGCGTCGAGAGCAAGCGGACCATAGAGAAGGTGAGCTTTGGCAACGGGATTCTGTACATCAAGTTCAAGGGAATCGACACGCCGGAGGACGGCAAGAAGCTGTCCGGCAGCGAGATTCTGGTTTCCCGCGAGTATGCCTGTCCGTGTGGGAAGGACGAGTACTACGTGGAGGAGCTGAAGCAGTGCCAGCTGGTGTATTTCGGTGGCAGTGCGAAGGGATTGGCGGCAGGGGCCGCACCTGCGACAGGCGATGGAGTCGTCGTAGGAACCATCACAGACGTATTGGAAGGCGGAGCCGGCGACCTTTTGGAGGTTGTCCTCTCCGAGAGCTGCCACCTGCTGGCTCATGATCTGCGGACCACTTCTTCCGGGAAGGCGCGGAAGGTGCTCATTCCCTTCAAGAAGGAGTTCATCGGTACCGTGGACATCAAGAACAGGCAGGTTCAGCTGATGCACCTCTGGATTCTGGAGTAAGCCATGAAGTTCCATGTGCTGACCTTGTTTCCCGAGATACCCCGTGCTTTCTTTGAGAGCTCAATCATGGCAAAGGCGGTGGATCGGGGGATTATTGCCTACGATTTGGTGAATATCAGGGATTTTGCCCATGATAAGCACAAGACATGTGATGACAATCCTTATGGAGGGGGAGCGGGAATGCTGATGCTGCCCGAACCCCTGGGTCGGGCGTTGGAGTCCGTGGGAGCCTACAAGAAGCGGGTGATTTATGTCACGCCTTCCGGTAAGCCCTTCAGCCAGCGCATGGCCAGAGAATTGAGCCAAGAAGAGGAGCTTGTCTTCATCTGCGGTCGGTACGAGGGTATCGACCAGCGGATCATAGACTCTTGGGTGGACGACGAGATTTCCATTGGAGATTACGTGCTGTCCTCCGGGGAGATTGCGGCCACAGTCATCATCGATGCGGTGTATCGGTTGGTGGAGGGGGTCATCTCCAAGGAGTCCTTGGAGGAGGAGAGTTTTTCTGCAGGGCTTCTTGAGTATCCCCAGTACACCCGACCAGAGGTGTATCAGGGCATGGCGGTGCCGGAGGTTCTTCTTTCGGGCCATCATGAGAACATCAGGAAGTGGCGGCTCCAGCGGCAGCTGGCAAAGACCATGGCAAACCGGCCGGACTTGATTGATGCGGCCCGCAGCAGTGGCCTTTTGACAGTGGAGGCTGAAAAGATGATTGAGACTATCACGGGCCAGGTTCCCAAATCTGGTACCAAAAGAAGACACCCCCGATTCAAGGGGAAGGAGTAGTCAGTATGGATTTGATTAGAACTATCGAAGAGTCTCAGAAGAAGGAAGAGATTGGAAATTTCAAGGTGGGAGACACCGTAAAGGTTCACTTTAAGATTATCGAAGGAAAGACCGAGCGCATCCAGGTGTATGAGGGATTGGTTATCTGCTTCAAGAATTCTGGGATTCGCCGGACCTTCACTGTCCGCAAGAATTCCTACGGAGTTGGTGTGGAGCGTGTGTTCCCCCTGCATTCACCCCGCATTGCCAAGATTGAGCGGGTGCGTCCTGGTAAGGTTCGCCGCGCCAAGCTGTACTACATCCGTGGCAAGGTTGGTAAGGCTGCCAAGGTGAAGGAGCTGATCATCAGGAAGTCCGACATCCAGAAGGCAAAATAGTGGAAGGGTCTGGCCAAAGCTGAGGTTGGGAGTTTTGTTCCTCCCGCAAAGTGGTGGCGGCCCCCTTTTTTGTATGAATATAGCCGCACGTGCCGTTCATTCAAATATACTGACCGTTCCCGCTGAGGCCCAAGGGCTTGGTGGGGACGGCTTTGCTTTTATGCGGGTGGTGGAACAAACCAGTCCCGGCAGCTACAAGATTTCCCTTGGGGGGAGGCTTTTGGAGGCCCGCTCCAACCTCGTTTTGGAACCTGGCACCTTCCTGCGGGTGGAGATTCGGACTCTGGCAGGCCAGGTGCTGCTGGTGCCTGAATTCACCAAACCCCAGGCTTTGTCGCAGCTGTTCCGTTTTACGGAAGGCTCCTTCCAGGCGGGAGACATTCCCCAGCGGCTGGCCCAGAATCTGGCTGCCTTAGGCCTGCCGGTGGATGGTGTTTCCGGCCGGCTTTTTTCCATGATGCAGCAGCTGGGACTTCGTTTTGATGGAAGGAGGATGCGGCGGGCCTACCGTATTGCATCCCAGTTTCCCGGACGGGAAAGTCAGGCTGCCGAGGTGGCCTTGATGCTTTTGGAAAAGGGAGTGGAGGCGGACAGTGTCATGGTGGCCTCCCTGTTGTCCATGATGCTGGGGGATGGAGGGGGCTTTCGTCACCACCAACAGGAGCATCCTTGGGAGGACACCGCTTTTCAGGAGAAAGTGGTGTCTGATGGCCCTGCAGAGGACTTTGGTGGCCTCCAGCGGCTGGTGGAGGAGCTGTACGGCTGTTCTGTGGCCTCTTTGGGAGGTGCTTCCCTGCAGGTCTCCTCCTTGCAGGGGTCTTCTCTGAAAACTCGATCCGTGAAGGAAGGCCTCCTGACTATGGTAAACCATATTGCCACCGGAACCCTCCACTGGCTTGTGGTGCCCTTTTCCCTGCCACTGGAAGCGAAGGGAAATGAGCTTTTGGGTAATATTAGAGTTTTATTGAACCTTGATTCTAAAAAGTTGCTTAAAATATGTATTACTGCCCAGTCTCCCTCGTCACAATACGCTTTCATAGTGTATTATGGAAAGAATCTTGTGAAAGCAGTGGAATATGCCCCTGGCGGCGAGGGCTGGCAGCGGGCTCTGGAGGTGCTTTTTCCCGGAGTGCCGGTGGTTTGTCGGCCTGTGGAGGGGATGGGGCTTTTTTGTGATCCATCCCATGAACTGGCCAGCTGTAATCTGGAGGCATAGTGGAGCAGAAGAAACGGGCCATTGCCCTCCAGTATCCCGAGGGGGCGGAGGCTCCCTTTATTGCGCTGAACGTGGGGGGAGCCATTGCCGAGAAGGTGCTGCGGATAGCCCAGGAAAAGAATATCCCTGTGGAGCGGAATGCGGTGCTGGCCCATACCCTGTCCCTGTGTCAGGTGGGTTCCTACATTCCTGAGGAGACCTACGAGGTGCTGGCCAAAATCTTTGCATTCATAAAAAAAAGAGAGGATGAGCATGCCGAAGCATGAAAGGATGATCAATACGAAGGATCTCTGGGTTGGAGCAATTTTTTCCGAACCCCTGTTCTTTGACGACGGAAAGCACATGTTCCTGGCCAGTGAGATGCCCTTAAGCCAGGGACTTCTAGACATCCTCCATGACTGGAATATTCCCTTTGTGCTGACCAGCGGGTTGGAGCTGCTGCCTCCGGTGGACGAGGAGGGGTGTGAAGACTATGAGGAAATCCCTGAGCTGGAGTCTGTGGGCTAGGATGAAGTCCGGCGGCATGGAAAGCTACCAGCGGGGGAGAGAGGGGGAGCGGCGGGCTGCAGAGTACCTTTCCCAGCAGGGATACGAGATTTTATTTAAAAATTGGAGGACAAGAACCGGCGAAATCGATATAATAGCCTTCAAGGAGCCCTTCCTGGTGTTCGTGGAGGTCAAGACATTTCCCCATGGAGATGTGGCCATGTTGGAGCAGGTTCTGGGTGAAATCAAGCGGAAAAGAATCATCGAAACGGCTAAATATTTTGTACAGACGGTTCGACAATATAGTAACAGCTACATAAGATTTGATGTGCTTATTGTTGATATGCCTGGGCTTCCCCCATTGTATCACATAGAAAATGCCTTTTCGGAGAATTCATAATGTCCGCTACGAAAGAAAATCCTAAGAAAGCCGTCAGGGCAGCAAGGGTGCGTGAACTGCAAGACAAAGTATATGAACCTACGTATATGGACGCTGCAATTCAACGTATTGCCCTTGTATTGAGCCGAAAACTGGTGGAAAACAAGAGTTCTGGAAGGACATAGCGAGGAATGGAACGTTCAGGAAACGGCCGCAGGAACAACAAGCGGAATGGAAGTGGCCGCTCCCGGGAAGAGGGGCGGAAGAAGAATGAGAGGCGTGGCGGGAATCGTCATCAGGAGGCACGCTCAGGCGGAAGGAAGAACGAGGTAAAGCTGCCGCAGCACGTCCATGAGGGCATGCAGAAAGACCTGGAGGCGATAAAGGAGCTGAAGCAGCGGGCAATTGTGTGCAGCAAGTGCGGAAAGAGGATTGAGGACATTTCCTCTGCACTGGCAGACAAGAATACCGGCGCCCCGGTGCATTTTGACTGTGTGCTGGAGGAGTTGCAGCAGCGGGAGCCGTTGCAGGAGAACCAGCGGGTAACGTATATTGGTCAGGGACGCTTTGCGGTGGTGCACTTTCCCAATGCCCACGACACGAAGAATTTCTCCATTGTGAGGATAATCGAGTGGGAGGAGCGGGACAAGAAGTTTGATTGGCGGCAAGAAATTGCTGGCATGTATAGCCAAGTTCACTAGCATGAAAAAAGGACTGGAGGAATCGAGGCCACTGAAAAAGGTCTCCAATTTTAAGGCCTGAAAAAAAAAGCCAGATTT
>CAMGSV010000137.1 GCA_946061495.1 uncultured Spirochaetales bacterium
CCGAAAGGTTAGATGAGTCCCCCCAGGTTGCAGCCGCCGCCCGCACAGCCTATGATGATGTCGGGCACAATGCCGAACTTGTCCATGGCCAGCTTTGCCTCCACACCGATGATGGACTGGTGCAGCAGCACCTGGGACAGAACGCTTCCCAGCACATAGCGGTATCCCTCCTTGTTGAGGGCAGTCTCCACTGCCTCGGAGATGGCGCAGCCCAGGCTGCCGTCGGTGTCGGGGAACTCTGCGAGAATCTGGCGCCCCACCGCCGTAGTGGTGGAGGGTGATGGAATCACCTGGGCGCCGTAGGTGCGGATGACCTCCCGGCGGAAGGGTTTTTGCTCATAGGAGCACTTCACCTGGTAGACGATGCAGTCCAGGTCCAGGTAGGCGCAGGCCATGGACAGGGCGGTTCCCCACTGGCCAGCACCGGTCTCGGTGGTGACTCCCTTCAGCCCCTGCTTTTTGGCGTAGTAGGCCTGGGCGATGGCAGAATTCAGCTTGTGGCTGCCGGAGGTGTTGTTTCCCTCGAACTTGTAGTAGATTTTCGCCGGTGTCCCCAGCTTCCGCTCCAGACAGTAGGCTCGGGTGAGGGGTGCGGGGCGGTACATCCGGTAGAACTGGAGGATCTCATCAGGAATGGGGATGAGTCGGTCGTTGTCGTTCAGCTCCTGCTGCACCAGCTCGCTGCAGAACACTGTCTCCAGCTCCTGTGCCGTCATGGGCTGGTGGGTGACTGGATTCAGCAGGTGAGCACCCTTGTTCTTCATGTCCGCACGCATATTGTACCAGGCCTGGGGCATCTCCTTTTCGCTGAGATAAATCTTGTAGGGAATCTCTTGTTGACTCATAAAAACTCCTTGTATCTATTTATAGTAACAGTATAGCTGTTTCTGTAAAAAGAATCAAGTGGGGAGAGGAAAGATGTTCTCCCGAGCAGGAAAGTCCGATGAAGGAAGGCTTTTGGGCAACAGGGAGGTTTTCTGTGCAGCCGAAGAGTGGGGGGCGTGCAGGAGGTGCTCTGATTAGGCTTTCCCTGTTGTCCCTTCCACTTTCACTGTACCCATGTTATACTGCACCACATGAACTCCCCCCGAAACAAGACTATCCCCCTCACTGATTAGGATCGAGCATTCTATACATCACCCTTGGTGGAGCGCTCCCCTGAAGGCTCCTTGCAGCTGGTTGGAGAAGGGCAGGTTTTGGAGGACGGCCAGCTGCACAACCGGGTCATCCATGCTGACCTGCTGCAGGTGGTGGAGCTTCTGCCCGCCGCCTGTGCCGACCTGCTGGTGCTGGATCCCCCCTACAACATGGACAAGGAATTTGCCGGCATGAAATTTTCCCGCCGCAGCGACCAGGACTACCTGGCCTACCTGGAGACCTGGTTCCCTCCGCTGCTGCGCTGCCTCAAGCCCACCGCCTCCATCTACCTCTGCGGCGACTGGAAGAATTCCGCCTGCCTCTACCAGCTGCTGACAAGGCACGCCATCGTCCGCAACCGCATCGTGTGGCAGCGGGAGAAGGGGCGGGGAGCCAGCCACAACTGGAAGAACGCCTGCGAGGACATCTGGTTCGCCACCCTGGGGAAGGACTTTTACTTTGACGTGGAATCGGTGAAGCAGAAGCGCCGGGTGCTGGCTCCCTACCGTCAGGAGGGAAGGCCCAAGGACTGGCAGGAAACGGAGGAGGGCCGCTTCCGCCTGACCCACCCGGGGAACTTCTGGGACGACATCTCCGTTCCCTACTGGTCCATGCCGGAAAACACGGAGCATCCCACCCAGAAGCCGGAGAAGCTTTTGGCGAAGCTGGTGCTGGCCAGCTGCCCTCCCGGTGGCCTGGTGCTGGATCCCTTCCTTGGTTCTGGAACAAGTGCCGTGGTGGCCAGGAAGCTGGGCCGCCAGTTCCTGGGAGTGGAGCAGAACCTGGACTACTGCCTGCTGGCCCAGAAGCGGCTGGCCATGGCAGCAGAGAATCCCGCAATCCAGGGCTACACCGACGGTGTGTTCTGGGAACGAAATACCGCCAGGCTTCAGAAGAGCGGTGCGGTGGGAAGGAATCGTGTACCATAATGCGGTGCAATACAGTGGCAAGAAGTGAAATGTATTGTACATACCTAGTGGAATGGAGCTATTGTTGTCGTGCACGATATTGTGGAAGCAGCTCCCAAGGTCAAATCCACCGCTACTGGACAGAGGGCAAGGGTGGCTGTGCGATGCTACCTGTCATTGACCAATTTTTTTTCAAGGGGTGGCTACTTCGCCCGTTTTTTGTCCAGCGCCACATTGCGGCAGTAGACGGTCAGGTTCAAAGCCACGGCCACCACGTTGAACAGGTAGGCGGCCAGCACATAGTTGAGGTCGCCACCCGTCAGCTTTGCTGCGATGCTCGCCAGGTAGCCGGTGATAATCAGCAGGATGGAGGCGAGGCTGGTTCCCTTGGCAGTTCTTGCCTTGTATGCCTTCACCAGATTCAACGGCCAGGAGATTCCGAAGCATATCAGCATGATTGTCTCAAGGATGGGTGACATGGCACAGCTCCTTTGTCAGCAGGATTTTGTTGGAGCAGTATAACCGCTTGGAAGGATTTGGGGAAGTCGTGGTACAGGGGACGTCTCTGGCAATGAATGCGGTGGGTGTCCCGCCGAGACGACTCTCCTCACTGCCGGCTCTTCCGCTGGCGATGGAAGAGGAGGGCGGCGGCCATCACAGCAGGAAAGGCTGCCCCCACCAGAATTCCTGTCCGCAGGTTGCCTCCTGTGGCTCCAGACACAAAGCCTGCCACCGCCGGCCCCACGGCGCAGCCCAGGTCACCTCCCAGGGCCAGCAGGGCGAACATGGGGGTGCCGCCGTTCCTGATGGTCTTGGAGGCCATGGAGAAGGTGCCCGGCCAAAAGATTCCCACGGAGAAGCCACAGATGCCGCAGGCCACCAGGGAAACGGCGGGGATGGGGGAGAGGGCAATCACCAGGTAGCAGGCCAGGCACAGCAGGGCGCTGAACAGCATGAACTGCTGCAGCTGGATTCGCTCCCCGAAGCGGCTGTAGCAGATACGGGCAATTCCCATCAGCAGGGCAAAGAACAGGGGACCCGCCAGATCGCCCACTGTCTTGGACACCCCAAGTCCCTCCTCGGCAAAGGCGCTTGACCATTGGCTCACCGTCAGCTCGGCGGAACCGGCGCAGACCATGTACACCAGCATGAGATAGAAGATTTTCTTTGACAGCAGTTCCCGGATGGTGGCGCTGGCCATGTGGTCGGGCAGCAGGGGCTTCATGGGAACCTTGGCCAGGAAGAAGGCGTTGGTGAGGGGAACCAGCGCCCACAGTACTGCCAGAAGCTTCCAGTGGTGGATGCCGAAGAGGGTGAAGAAGATGGTGCTGACAATGATCATGGTCATGTGGCCCCAGCAGTAGAAGGAGTGGAGGAAGCTCATGGTCCGCTCCTTGTTCTCCGTGGGGCAGGACTCGGCCATGGGACTGACAATCACCTCCAGCAGTCCGCCACCCAGGGCGTAGGTGATGACGGCGATGGCGATTCCCCGGTGGGGCGCCATGATTGAGGGCAGCAGTGCCAGCTCCACCAGCCCCACCGCCGCCAGAATATGGGCCACCACGGCCGCCACTCGGTAGCCCACCTTGTCCAGGAATCGGGCGGAAACCAGGTCAACGGTCAGCTGCAGCAGGAAGTTGGTGGAGATGATGGCGGCAATCCATTCCAGGGATACCCCATAGTCCTGCTGGAAGGTGACGAACAGCAGGGTGATGAAGGTGTTGACGATGGCCTGCACCATGGAGGCGGCAAAGCAGGTGCGCAGGGTGGCGGCGTAGGTGAGTCTCACGGGGGCAGTATAGCATAGGGGACTCCAAAGTAACAGGGGGAGGGGTGATTGTCTGTATCTTGTGAATGAATTAGGGTGAACTTTGCAGAGGGAATGAATAGTGGTATACTGGAAGATGGAGGTGGCATTATGCCCTGTATATCTTCATTCTACGGACTTTTAATATATGTATGGAGCTGACCATAATCCCCCGCATTTCCATGTGAATTATGGTGGAAGGTGGTCTGTTTTTGATTTTGACGGGAATATTCAGGAGGGGAATTGCCGTTGTCAAAGCAAAGACTCATCGGTGCTTGGGTGGAAATTCACCGGGATGAACTCATAGCAAATTGGGAGTTGGCCAAGAACAAGGAGACTCTGACTAAAATCCTGCCGTTGCAGTGATTGTTTGGAGGCTATCTATGGATGCCTGCTGGAGAGTAATCAAAGTGCAAGCCTTGGAGGAGTATAGGCTGTTGCTGACGTTTGCTCAGGGTGAAAGAAAAATTTTTGACATGAAGCCGTATTTGCAGTATCCCATGTATCAACCCTTGCAAAGTAAGGTATTGTTCAGAAGTGTCCACACCAATGGGGAGACTGCGGTGTGGAATGATGACATAGACATTGCCCCAGAAACGCTCTATGAGGATGGAGTTTCGCTGTGAACAGGACAAGGGGAGATTGTTTTCAGTTGTCGTCGCTTGTTTGAGCAGGATACATCATGACAGTCAATGAATCTGGGAGCAATGCCCCCTCCGTTCAACCTGACTCGCCCCTCTCCCTGCTGGTACCTTCCTTCGGCTCAACTGCGGGGGAGTGCCCAGACGGTTGGTTTTCAGCCTTGCTAGAAATTATCCGCAATCTGCTCCAGCAGCCGCACCTTGTGGGGTTCCAGCTTCTCGCAGGCTTGAATCAGTTGGTGGTATTTTCTGTAGAGTCGCAGCTGGTTCTGTTCCGTCTCTTTGTCGGTGGGGGATGTGGATGGGTGGTCACTTCCTGCCACTAAATATTCCACGCTCACACCAAGTACCTTGGCGATTTTCACAGCAGTTTCAGCAGATGGAGTGCTGCCGAGCTTAATTCCTTGGCCAATGTTTGTGAGGCTAAAATTGCAAGCTGTTGCCAAGTAGGTGCGATTCATTCCCAGATAATCTAGCTCCTCAACCACACGCTTCCAGAAATTACTCATATTGTGTCTATAGTCTAAGAAATTCCTGACTTTTTCTGCAAATATTAAGTAATTACTGATATTTTACGATATAGTTAATAATTACTGAATATGTAGTTCAAACTGAATTATTATTTATTGAGGGAAGCATCATGGCACAGGAATTGATGGGTACAAGATATGAAAAAATACATGAGATATTGATACGGCTTTTGTCAGTTGACAATCGTTATTTCACGGACGAAGGCGAACTTCTTAAAAACGCCGTTTACGAAGACGCTATGAAAATGGATTCTTCGCTTATAAAATTATTGCTTTCAGACGATACCTGCAAAGCACGGTTCTTTACGGAAGTTGACGGCGTTTTGGTGTTTGATAAAGTCGGCTTCGGTTGGGTTGTCAATAACCGTCAGTTCTTGCCCGATTCGTATACCCGCTTCAAGAATAAAATCGGTCTTACCGACAGCAACGGCGATTTCATTTCTTCGTCTAACGACGTCGTTTTGTCTTTCCCTTACAAAGATTGCGTTTTAGAAGGCGGTCAATCAAAGGAAGATCAAAAACGTGAAGAAATCTTCTATAATGAAACACTTGCACCCGAAGAAGTTGATAGGCTCCTTTACCCGAAAGTATTTACAGGCGCAAAACGCTATACAAAAGACGGCGTAGAAGAAAATATTATTTTCAATGAAAATGATAATCTAATTATCAAGGGAAATAATTTGCTTGCTATTGCTTCACTTTTGAAAAAATACGAAGGCAAAATACAATTAATATACATCGACCCACCATTTAATACGGGAAATGATAGTTTTAATTATAATGATAAGTTTACTCGGTCAACTTGGCTTGTTTTTATGAAAAACCGTTTGATATTAGCAAAGGAATTACTTGCGGAAACAGGAAATATTTTTATTCATATTGATATAAATCAATCACATTATTTGAAAGTGTTATGTGATGAAGTGTTTGGTAATGATAATTTTGTAGAAGAAATTATTTGGTCTTACGGGTCGCCTTCAGGTGGTCGTGCTTCAACGCCCAAGCCTGTTAATATTCACGACTATATTTTGCATTATAGTAAAAACTATTCTTCAAGAAAACAAATTCGTGTTTACACCCCTTATACACAAAAATATATTGATGATTGGTTTAAGTACACCGATGAAAATGGACGTAGATATCAACGTCGCCAAAGGGGAAAAGATGAAAACGGAAATGCTATTTGGGAAAAACAATATTTAGATGAAAGCAAAGGTGTTCCGTTGACAACTGTTTGGAACGATATTAAACAAGTTTATGCCGACCCAAGAGCATATAAGCCAGGTCTAAAAGTTGACGTAGAAGTAATAAAAGAATTTTCGGGTGGTCAAAAACCTGAAAGTTTAATACAGCGAATTTTTAATATGTGTACGTCAACGGGTGATATAGTTCTTGATTTTCATTTGGGAACGGGAACAACTGCTGCTGTTGCGCATAAAATGGGTTTACAATATATTGGGTGTGAACAAATAGATTCTCAATTAGAAATAATACTCGCAAGATTAGATAAAGTTATAGATGGTGAAGCAGCAGGTATTTCACCGTCAGTTAATTGGCAAGGCGGTGGCTCTTTCGTTTACTGTGAACTTGCGCAACTTAACCAAACGTTCGTAGAGGCAATACAATCGGCAGAAAACGATGAGCAACTTGCAAGCGTTTGGGCTGAAATGCGCGAAAGCAGTTTTATAAGCAGTTATGTGAA
>CAMGSV010000138.1 GCA_946061495.1 uncultured Spirochaetales bacterium
TACCAGCAGGGAATAAACCTAATAACAATGGGTGTCCAACTAATAGACTTGGTTGAAGATTTCTATGGCAGTATCCAGATCACATTCTTCCATATACACCGAATCTCCGTCCTGGAACACCACCAGGCCGTCATCCATGATACAGAAACCACTGACAACCTCATAATTTGTATCCTCAATGAGATACACGTCATCGTCAAGCCACAGCTCTCCCATCAGGGCAACCAAATTTCCCTGGTCATCCTCGAACATCATGGCACCAACACCATCTCCGAAAAGAATCACACAGTCCACCCCAGCCTCTGACTGGCCATAAAAAGCGGTATGCATCTCCAGCTCTGCAAAGGCTGATACAATACAGGCAAAGCAAACAATCAAAAGGGCCACAACCCTTTTACAAGAACAAGAACTCCTCATCATTCCATCTCCTTGAGCTTGATGAAAATTCATGTAATCCCTCCAAAAGGACTACAACTCCATTATAGCATAGATATAAATAAAATGAAAAAAAATCGGTGCGACGTGCCCACCAACACCACTCCCCCATCCCCGCCCCTGTCATAAAACAGTTTTTTATGCTATAGTTCTCCTTGCAGGCCATTTACCTAGTGCCTGCACCGGCAGCCACCGACTGCCCATCATTTTTTATCGAGGTAAGCTATGATTGCTTGGCAAAATCTGGACACACTGGAGTCCTTCAAGAAGCTCCAGTCTCTGAAGAACCTTGTCTCCATCAAGGACGAACTCTCCTCCCCCACGGCGGCTGAGCGTGTGGCCCGCTACTCCGCTCCCATGGCGGGTGGCCTCACCTTCAACTACAGCGCCAAGGAGGTGAGCCCCCAGATTCTGGCCATTTTGCAGGAGCTGGCGGACGAGGCACAGCTCACGGAAAAATTCAAGGAGCTGTACAACGGGGCCACCATCAACACCGGAGAGAACCGCAAGGTGCTGCACCATCTTTTGCGGGGACAGCTGGGCGACACGGTGCTCCATGAGGGCAAGGACGAGGGCGCATTCTACCAGCAGCAGCTGGAGGCCATCAACGCCTTCGTCCAGAAGGTTCACTCAGGTGAAATTACCAATGCCGCCGGAGAGCAATTCACTACGGTGGCGCAAATCGGCATCGGCGGCTCCGACCTGGGACCACGGGCCATGTACCTGGCTCTGGAGCAGTGGGCACGGACGCAGGGCTGCCTCAAGATGAAGGCCGCCTTCATCTCCAACGTGGACCCCGACGACGGCGCCGCAGTGGTGGCCAGCCTTGACCTTTCCCATACCCTGTTCATCCTGGTGTCCAAGAGCGGCACCACCCAGGAGACCCTTGCCAACGAGCTGTTCGTCAAGGACTTCCTCCAGAAGGCGGGACTGGATCCTGCCAGACACATGGTGGCCGTCACCTCCGAGACCAGTCCCCTGGCCAACAACCCCGCCTACCTGGCCTCCTTCTACATCGACGACTTCATCGGCGGCCGCTACTCCTCCACCTCGGCGGTGGGCGGTGCCGTCCTGTCATTGGCCTTTGGCTACGAGGTCTTCGCCCGATTCCTGAAGGGTGCCCATGCTGCAGACATCACCGCCTGCGCCACCGACATCACCCAGAACCCCGCCCTGCTGGATGCCCTCATAGGTGTCTATGAGCGGAATGTCCAGGGCTATCCCGCCACCGCCATCCTGCCCTACAGCCAGGCCCTCAGCCGCCTCCCCGCCCACCTCCAGCAGGCGGACATGGAGTCCAACGGCAAGCAGGTGAACCGTGACGGCCAGAAGGTGGACTATGCCACCGGGCCTGTCATCTTTGGTGAGCCGGGCACCAACGGCCAGCACTCCTTCTACCAGCTGCTGCACCAAGGCACCGACATCGTTCCCCTGCAGTTCATCGGATTTAGGGAAAACCAAACCGGCTGCGACGTGATTGTGGATGGCTCCACCAGCCAGAAGAAGCTCTGCGCCAACCTGGCCGCCCAAATCATGGCCTTTGCCTGCGGAAAGGATGACCAGAACCCCAACAAGTACTTCCCCGGCGGCCGCCCCTGCAGCCTCATCCATGGAGACAAGCTGACTCCAGAGGCACTGGGAGCACTGCTGGCCCACTTCGAGAACAAGATCATGTTCCAGGGCTTCCTGTGGAACCTCAACAGCTTCGACCAGGAGGGTGTCCAGCTAGGCAAGCTCCTCACCAAGCAGGTGCTGGCAGGAGAGACCGACGGGGCGCTGAAGGCTCTGTCTGGCATCCTTGGCGTCTGATTTCGAGGTGCATCATCATGAGGAATGACGGGGATTTCCAGCGGTTCATCCATCCGGATTGTGACAGAAAACAATTTATACTCGACATGCTGGCTGACTTCGGAGTCCCTGCCGTCCCCCTGTCCTTGGAGGGAGCCCACCACATTCTGGTGAAGTTCCCACCAGCAGCCTACAATCCCCAGTACAAGATGAAGACGGTGCTGGCCCACTACGACCGGGTGGACACCAGCCCCGGCGCCAACGACAACAGTGCCGCCGTCTTTCAGGTCATGTACTGGGCCAGAAGGCTCCTGCGGTTTCCTGGCGCCCACAATGTGCAGATCATCTTTTCCGATGGAGAGGAGATGGGTGGCAGCGAGGGTGTCTCGGAGCAGGGAGCCTTCGGCATCGCCACCAAATTCAGGAGTCTGGGCCTCACCCAGCAGGACGTGTACGCCTTCGACTGCTGCGGACGGGGAGACTTTGTGGTGCTGTCCCAGGCGGGCAAGGGCAAGGGGAGCCCTGCCTTCCAGCGCCAGTTCAACAGTCTGGTGGAGCGCACCGAGGGCCTCATCAAGTCCGTGGCCCCCCGCAAGTGGGCGCCCCTGCCCGTTCCCTACAGCGACAACGCCGGCTTCCTGGCCTGTGGCATTCCTGCCGTGGCCATAACGATTCTTCCCTCACAGGAGGTGGTGTCCTACCTGCGGGAGCTGAAGCAGAATCCCGGCCTTGCCGCCGCCGTCGTGAAGAGCACCCAGAGCCAGGAGGCGGGAGCCAGGAAGATCAAGCCTTTGGAGCCCTATCAGGTCCAGGAGAAGCTGCCCATGACCTGGCGGCTCCTCCACACTGAGTACGACAACCTTGCCAGCCTCACCCCCGAATCATTCCCCCTGATGGAGTCCCTGCTGGACGCCCTGGCAAAAGCCAAGACCCCGGCCTAGTGCCGTGGCTCCAGCCATTGTCTCCACAACGTGCAGTCATCGCACCCGCGCCAGGGTCTCATGAACAACAGGGATTTCAGAAGCACCCCCACAACAGGAACCCTGCCCGAAAGTGCACCCATTCCTCCCCCTAGGCCTCCTCAATCTTTTCCCGGCCTGCAAAGAACGACACCACAAAGCCAAAAACAGCACAGCCAAGGGAGGTTGCCAGCACTGTCACGCCACCGCCGAAGCCAGGAAAGATTACCAGAATGGACCCAAGCACCAGCCCCATGATGGCGCCGTAGGTCTGGGCCGGCACCCGTGCCATCAGGAAGCGCACCAGCTTGGCGCCACCCAGCAGGCCAAGCACCCCACCAATGGCGGCGGGAATCAGCAGGGGAATGTTGAAGTCAGAGATGGCGGCAATGACAGTGCTGTAGATGCCCACCACCAGCATCAGGAAGGAGCCGGAGATACCGGGGATGATCATGGCGATGGTTCCGCAGGCAAGGCCCACCACCAGCTTTGCCGCCAGCAGGGGAGTCAACTCAGTCTGGATGGGAGCACCGGCATCGGAGACCTCAAGGTAGGTCATCACCGCCATCACTCCTAGGGCAACCAGACCGCACACAACGACAGATAGGGGAAGCCCTCCCTTGCCCGTACTGGTGCCATTCCTGCTGGCCACCAGCATCCGTTTCAGAATCATGGGGATGCTTCCCAAAATGATTCCGATGAAAAACCAGTTTGTCTGGACAGGATAATTCTGAAACAGGAAGGTGATGGCTTTGCTGAACAGGAGAATGCCCAGTCCCATTCCCGCTACAAGGGGAAGGATGAATTTCCATTCACTAACAATCTTCTTTACATTCAGGGTGATGACACCGATAAGACGGTCGTAGATGTTGAACACCACCGCCATTGTTCCGCCGGACACGCCGGGAATCACGTTGGCCACTCCCAGAATCATGCCGATTCCAATCAGTCGTATAAATTCCATATACTGAATATAATGGAATCATTTTTTCATGGCAAGGGAGAATGATGAGGAGCAGGGTAAAATGCTGTGAGTTGCAGGCCGCTTGAACCCCTGCTGCACCACAGGCCACCGCCATCCCCATCACCCGAGGGACAGAACCGCCGGTCAGTATGAGTAGTCCTGGGAATCTCCCCGGTAGCTCCCCCAGGAACGGTCGGAATCACGGCGGGGACCATCACGTCGTCCCCCGCTGCTGCGGAAGCCGCCGTTTCGGGTGTTGCCACCAAATCGGCTTCGTCCCCCGTCACTCCGGAAGCCACCCTCATGCTGGAATCCACCGGCAGCACCCTGGCGGAACCCCTGGCTCCGCTCCTCCGCCGCATTCACCCTGACACGGCGACCGTCAATCATCTGGCCGTTCAGGGCAGCGATGGCCTCCTGGGCAGCCTCCTCCAGTTCCATCTCCACAAAGCCAAAGCCACGGGACTGGTCTGTGAACCGGTCCCGAATTACCATGGCGGAGACCACCTGGCCAAACTGGGAGAAAACAGAAAAAAGTCCTTCCTCAGTGGTGTTGTAGCTGAGGTTCCCTACATAAATCTTCTTCGACATTCAAAATCCTTTGCCCCAGGCTCCCCTATGCAGCGGCAAGGTCCCGGCGGCTCTTTAAACATAGTGGGAATGCACCGTGAAGTCAAGGAAGCAGGCGTCACCTGACACCGGAATCACAGCAACGCTTCCCACCCCCCGTGATTGCAACCCTGTTTAAAAAAGAGTATAGTAGTCGTATGATCAAAGCACAGATTCAAGACCAGCAATTGTTGGAGCACCTTGACCATATCCACAAGGACGGCATGTCCGTATTCGTGATGGCAGACGGCCTTTTCCGTGGTGCCTTCTTCCACGGCACCCAGTTCGTAAACCAGATGCGCGCAAACCACCAGCTGGGCATCCTGGAGACCATGGTTCTCGGCCAAGCCTGCCTGTCCACCGCCCTGATGATTCCCACCATGAAGGGCCGGGGTCGCCTCATCTTCCGCTACGACACCAACGGACCGGCGGCAGGCTTCTCCACCGAGGCCGACAGCACCGGCACCGTCAGAGGCTATCTGCTGCAGGATCCCATCCCCTTGGAAAAGCCCCTGGAAAGCTGGGACCTTGCACCCTTCTTCGGACCCGGCACCGTCACCGTCTCCCGCTTCAACGAGGGGGCACGGGAGCCCCAGACCGGTTCGGTGGAAATCAGGCACCGGAACATCGCCCAGGATCTCACCTGGTACTTCGCCCAGTCGGAGCAAATCTACACCGCCTTCAACACCAGCATCCAGTTCGACAAGGAGGGACGTGTGGTGGGTGCCGGAGGAATGTTCCTGCAGAAGATGCCCGCCATCGGAGGGCTTTCCGGCAAGGAACTGACGGAACGGCTGGCCTACGAGCAGGAAATCACCGAGGCAGTGGAGCAGGCATTCCAAGCGGCCCCCTCCTACGGCCAGTGGTTCTCCGAGGGCGGCGACCGAGATGACATCATCTACGGCCTCTTCCGGGACTTCAAGCCCACCGTGGCCTTGGAACGGGACATCCTCTTTGACTGCCCCTGCTCCCGGGAGCGGTATCTGGCCGCCATACGGAATCTGGGCAAGGATGAGGTGGAGGACATGAAGAGGAACGGCCCCGATCCCCTGGAGATCATCTGCCACAACTGCGGCAGCGTCTACCACATCCCCGTGGCAGAGCTGTAATTCCATGCAATACAATTGTGCTGGAGAACTGGTCCACCTCCAGCCAAAGTTGCCGGAGGTGGATTTCATTTAGTTGGAAGTGGGGGTAATCGCCAATGATCCGAGATAGGTCACCTGGCTGTAGACTGGTGTCAAGGAAGGGCTCATTCCCGTGGAGACAGCATACAGCGCCACGTACCAGGTGGTGGTGGGGTAATTGGAACTGAACCGCACATCACTCTCCTCTTCCCGAGGAACAGAATACATAGAGTCAACCTCTGCATTCGCATTGAAGGAAAAGGTCTTGTTCTCAAATGATCGAAGTGGCATACCCTTATCAATTCCGTCAATTCGTACCTCCGCAGGATTTCCGTCCTCGTTATAAAGTCGGATTCTCACCTCGGTGATTCCCATTGAATTGGGAACAAGGTTTACCGTATTGATGGTGCTAGTAGTCAGAGCCTGGTACCCCCATTGTATCAAACGGTTCATTCCTTGATTACTGTTATTCTCATTGATATTCTCGATGGAAGTTTTGTCAGACAACAACAAACTGGAACTATTGTATATCATATAATAGACACTAGTTCCCTGGAAGACATCACTTCCATCTGCATTAGATGATGTCAGAAAGGAGACATAATGCAAACTCGGATCGTCACTGGAACTTTCCGCCTCATCAATAAAATTACGAGATACAGGCGGATCAAGATAATAGAATGTGTCCAAACCACAAGAAAACAGAAAAAAAAG
>CAMGSV010000139.1 GCA_946061495.1 uncultured Spirochaetales bacterium
CCATAATGGCAAAAACCCCATCCTTTCCTTCAATCGCCTTCATGCTCTTGTCCATGGACGAACATCCTCCTATCAAAATCATACAGGCACCTACCAGTGCCATAAAATTCTTCATCATCTTTTCTCCTTAGTCCTCAAGAGACTCCAGCTCCTTTGCCATAAGATAGTTTTCCCTGAACCATTCATGCAGGGCGGTGATTCGTGCTCCAAAGGAATTATTCAGCCTCGACTCAAACAGGGACAGGGCGGGAAAATTCACCTTCGCCCCAACATACATAACAAGGTACGAGCCCTTATCAAGAATATCGATGTTAAAAACGAGATTGTTAGCCTTTACTGCAGTTATGAACCCCACCTTCAAGGGCTCCACCAGCCGAATCACCAGGGACACCTCGTTCTCACGCTGCCTGTAGTCCATCCGATAGTAGTTCTTTCCGAATGATTCGTCCTCCTGAAAGGCGTACACCGAAAGGTTGTCGGCGGAGCCCTCCAGCTGGTCGGGAATCCAGTTCCTGTCGTCAGGATTGTCGATGGTGTAGGACCTTGAGTACAAGGTCTTCATCTTCCGGTTGCTGTGGGAGTAGTACTGGATTCCCTCCATGGAGGACACCGACCGCAAAATCCTTGATATGAGCTGGGTGTCAAAATCCTCCGTGCTGGAGCCCTCCGGCTTTTCGATCAAAAAAAGGGACTCCGCCACGAATACAGGACGCTTCCCTTCCGTCCAGGTATCCTTCAAAGCTCTTCCCAACTCCGTGTCGGGAAACAGGGTGAATTCGGATCCGTCCACCTTGTAGTGTTGAGTCCGAACCTCTCCCTTTTCCAGCAGCTGGGCAAAGACATCCTGTTTTATCTCATGAGCCTGATCCACATTTTCCTGAGCGAAGAGTCCTGCCAAAAGAAATGCGGCAAGACCCAGACACCATATCATTTTCCGGCGCCCAAAACAAGTATACAATCTATGCTTCATAAATAGAATTATCGTCTATAGTCCTCAATGAATCAAAACTGTGTCAAAAACCAGTGGTAAACGGCATCCATGCGGGTAATCATTGAGTCCTGCACCTCCTTCCGCACATTCACCAGGGGAATGCTGTTGGCTGCCACATCAGTGGTCAGGTAGAGCAGGAGGCTGTCCCCCACATCAATGGCCATGATGCTGATTTTCAGGTTGCTGGGGTCAACAGCCTTTACGCCAAAGCGGTTCATGGGAACACCAAGGAGGAAGGTTGAATACAACACATTATTGCTCTGGTGATAGTTCAGCTTGAACTTCAGGTCGCCATAGACATCATCATCCTGATAGCAGTAGGAAACCTGGCCATCTGCATTTCCGGTGTTCTGATCCGGAATGGCACTGTTTGAATTGAGGTCGGAAATCATGTATACCTTCTCGTACAGCACCTTCCCCTTTCCGGCCTTGTTGAAGTCGTACTGCATTCCCTGCATCTTGCTGATGGAGCGAAACACCTTTGAAACCTCGTCGATGGTGACAGCATCCAGCTTCTGTGAGCCCTTCTCCTTAAGCTCGCTCTTGGGAACGAGATACAGGAACTCCGCCACAAAGGGAACGTTCTTGCTTCCCTTGGCAATCTTCTCAGACTCGATCCTGGACTTGTAGGGAGTATTGGGGATGAGGCTCAGGCTTGTGTCATTCGCCTCATGGATAATCTCAATCTTTCCCTTTGACTTCAGCTCGTTGAGGTAATTGCCGCTCACAAGATTCTCAAGCTTTGTTTCCTGTGCAAAGGCAGCAAGGCACCCTACCAGCAAAACGGCCAAAAACATACACTTCTTCATAAAACCACTCCTAGCTCAAATATAGTATATATAACAAAGGGGCGAAATGTCCCTTTGTTACAAATTTGAAAAATCAACGGACACCCTTGTAGATAACCCGCACCTGCTTGTACAGGCCGTCTCCCTCGCTCTTCGTCTCCACATCGCTGATGTCATTCAGCGTGGTGTGGATGAGCCGCCGCTCAAAGGGATTCATCGGCTCCAGCAGCATGGACTTCCGGCTCATGCGAACCTTGTCCGCCACTGTATAGGCAAGACGCACCAAGGACTCCTCCCGGCGAATCCGATAGTTTTCGGTACCCAGAATCACCCGCAAATCCTCACGGCCAAGGCGGCCTGCATACGCATTCGCCAGCAGCTGCAGGGCATCAAGATTCTTTCCCTTGCGTCCAATGAGGATGGAAGACTTGGAGGAATTGAGCCGCATTCCCAGCTTGTGGTCCTCCTGGAACATGATTTCGACGGTTACATCATATCCCATCTTCCGAATCATGGAGGGCAGCAATGCGTGAGCAAAAAGATTTGTTTAATTTGTTCTCCAGCATTGAGATTGCCGGAAATTTAACCTTTGCGCCAATATACATCACCAGATATTCACCCTTGTCCAGTACATCGATGTTGAACACCAGGTTGTTGGGTTTTACCGCAGTTATAAAGCCATACTTTAAAGAATCCTCCAGCCGAATCACCATGAAAACCTCATTTGCACGCTGTCTATAATCAATCCGATAATAGTTTTTGCCAAAGGAACCATCCTCCTGAAAGGCATATACGGAAAGATTGTCAGCCGAACCATCCAGCTGATCGGGAATTCTATTCCCATCATCGGGATTGTCTATAGTGTACGACTGGGAATATAAGGTCTTCATCCGCTTTTCACTGTTGGAATAGTATTCAATTCCCTCCATTGAAGAAATTGACCTCATAATCCGAGAAATAAGGTCGGTATCCAGCTTTCCAGTATCGAATCCTTCTGGCTTTTCTATGAGAAAAAGCGACTCGGCAACAAATACTGGAGCCTTCCTTTCAGTCCAGGTCTCCTTCAGTGAGGCTCCCAACTCAGTCTTTGGAAAAAGGCTGGACTCAGCACCATCTTCCTTGAAATGCTGTTTCCGAACTTCTCCCTTTTCTACCAGTTGTTGGAAAACATCTGGATCAAGCTCAGGACTAGGTGCCAATGAAACCTCATTGGCACTAGCCATGGTGAAAAGAAAAAAACTACCCGCTAAAAAAGATAGTATTTTTTTTCTCAGTTTAAACATCAACGAACACCCTTGTAGATAACTCGTACCTGCTTATACAAGCCGTCTCCCTCGCTCTTTGTCTCCACATCGCTGATATCGTTCAATGTGGTGTGGATAAGACGCCGCTCAAAGGGATTCATCGGCTCCAGCAGCACGGATTTCCGGCTCATGCGAACCTTGTCTGCCACTGTATATGCAAGACGAACCAGAGACTCCTCCCGGCGAATCCGATAGTTCTCAGTATCGAGAATCACCCGGATGTCCTCACGGCCAAGGCGACCTGCATATACATTCACCAGCAGCTGCAGTGCATCAAGATTCTTTCCCTTCCGTCCAATGAGGATGGAAGACTTGGAGGAATTAAGCCGAATTCCCAACTTGTGATCCTCCCGGAACATGATTTCCACAGTAACATCATATCCCATCTTCCGAATCATGGAGGCGGTAAAATCGATCAGCTTTTTCTCGAACTCGTCCTGAGGGAGAGGATCTGCAAAAAGAGTCTTTTTAGCTGGTGCAGAATTGTCAGACTCAGATGCACCATGCTCAACTTCATCAACAGTATGAACACGAATCTTTACAAATCCCTTCTTGAACAAACCATTCTTCTGTGACTCGATAATTTCCACATCAAACTGATCCCGTTCCAGTCCCAGCTCTGCTGCTGCCATCTCAATAGCTTCTTTTTCAGTTTTTCCTTCGTACTCGTATGTCATGATAATTCTCCTTCAAATTGCGCTAACTAATTACTTCTTCTTCCGAGGAACAAAGACCTTTTTATCTGCAGCCTTATTCAGTTCCATTTCCGCACGCTTCGCCTTCATCATTCTGTTGATAATCATCTGCTGGAAGAGCTGCAAAACGTTACTTACGGTCCAGTACAGAAGAAGTCCTGCGGGGGCGTTGTAGAAGATGAAGAAGAAGAAGATGGGCATACCATACATCATGATCTTCATCTGTGTACTATTTCCACCGGTAGCCCCCGCCTGGGTAATCTTCCCGAAGAACAACTGTGAAACCAAATAAATAACAGGCAGAATATGAATTTGGTTGCCAACCACCGGTAGAGTAACTGGAAGAGGAATATTATCTCCCACGGAAAGGTCGGGAATCCAGCCGGGAATGAACATGGCTCCACGGAACTCAAAGTAGTTGTTGAACAGGTTGTACATGGCAAAAATCAGCGGAAACTGAATCAGCAGGGGCAGACAACCGGACAATGGATTGTAGCCCGCCTCCTTATAAAGCTTGGACATCTCCATGTTCAGCTTTTCAGGCTGGTCACGGTACTTTTCCTGCAGCTCCTGCATCCTTGGCTGAATCTCCTGCATCTTCAAGGTTCCCATGGAGCTCTTCTTGGTAAGGGGGAACAAAAGAATCTTTATCAGGATGGTGAGGATGATGATTGAGACTCCCCAGTTGGGAATAATCTTGTAAATCAACTCCATGCAGAATTTGAGAATGGTCTCCAACCAAGACAAGATTCCAGTGGATTGAAGGCTCTCGTTCAACCTGAGACCAGAAAGACCCCAAGGATTCTCATCGGCATTGTTGTAAATCTTCAGGTCCTTTTCTGTGCGAGGACCGACATAGAAATAGTATGAGTCCTTACTAACTGATTCCATGATAGCCTTTCTGGTCATCATGACCTGGGCGTTGGCATAGTTGTTGACCTCCACCTTGGTGGAATATTCCACATCCAGCATGGTGTCAGGCTTTACCGGAATACCCAGAATCTCAAAATACTTTCCACCGACACCTGTCCAGGTGTATTCCTTGTCATAAATCTCCGTTTTTTCTGCACCGAGAATCTGCTTCTTTTTCTTGCTTCCATCAAAGGACATGAAGGTGCGATTCTCATACCTATTAGTCTTTGCATTAAAATAAGGACCAATCTGGGGAGAAGTTCTGATGGTGTAGGCCGCATCGCCAAAGGATAAGCGGGTCATTCCGTCAGAGCCATCCACGCTTACGTCAAGACGGAACAGATAGTCATCCTTCTTAAAATTGTACTGCTTTGCAAACACGTACTTTCCACCGTTTCTTGAATCCTCATAGGTCTTGTAGAAGCCCACGGTGTACTCGTCAATCTGCTTCACATGGAACAAATCCTGAATGATTCCATTCTCTGCCTCACCGAAAGATACTGAAAAAGCCCTGTTGCTGGCAGAAACATTGTCCGCCATTTGAACTCCCGACTCACCGTCACGATGCTCCAGCAACTCGTAGCCGATTATATCTCCACCACGGTTAGTGAGAGTAATGCGGGCCTTTCCCGTGTTGATGACAATTTGCTGCTCCTGAATTGCTTCCTCACTGTCGGGATAGGCCATAGCAAGGCTGCCGGAAGAAACTCCCGTAGACTCCGATATAGTGACATCAAGGGAAGGCTGCTCCTGAACTACAACTGTCTCCTGAGCCGGCTTCGATGGAAACACCACCGTCTGCAGAAAGGTAAAGGTGATAAGAACAATCGTAGACAAAATGATTGCTATTATTGTGTTTTTTTCCATAAAGATAAAACTCCTGAAACAGTCAAAACTTATGGAACGGGATCATATCCTCCCTTGCAGAAAGGATTACATCTCAATATACGTTTGACTGTCAAATAGGTTCCTTGGAAGGGACCATGTCGTTGAATTGCCTCCAAGGCATAGGACGAACACGTAGGATAAAACCTACAACTTGGAGGAAAAAGAGGTGAAATACAGATTTGATAAAAACGGATGAGTACACACAAAAATCGAACCAGAAGTTTTTTCATACCGAAATTATTCCAGCTTTAAGGTATAAATTACGGACTTGTGCACACCGTGTACGGAACGAATCATTTCCCGGATACACTAAAAGAACCATATCATATCCGGTGTTCAGGAATGCTTTGAAATAACGATAGGCTTCTCGGCTCAGGCGCTTGGAATAGTTTCTCTCCACAGCATTGCCATAGCCACGGGGTAGGGTAAATGCAATACGGTTTGTATCCGTACCATTGAGCAAATAAAATAGCTTTGCTCCGTGAACACTTACCCGTTTCCCCTTTTTAAACAGATTTTGAATGTCTGAGGACTTCTTCACCCGCTCATGGCTGGAAAAAGTTCCCGTCATTATCAAGTCTGTCCCCATAACCTAGACTAGATGTTAGTAAGGCTTCTTTTCGTCAGAAACAGTAAGCTTGTAGCGTCCCTTTGCACGACGGCGCTTGAGGATCATACGACCACCACGGGTCTTCATGCGGGCACGGAAGCCGAACTTCCTGTTGCGCTTAACTCTACTGGGCTGATATGTCCGTTTCATTGAACACGTCTCCTTTATTGATGCGGGCTAGATGTACATCAAGCCCTATGATATACAAGATAGGTCTTTGCACATTATCATATTTTTTTGTCATTAGTCAAGATTGAATCTCTCATCCTGTCAAAAATAGCCTGTAATTCCGGTGGATATTCTTTCTTTTCACTAATTCTACAATCATTTTCATTAGTTTTTACTGCTGATTGTCCATTTTTTGCGGTTTCCTTATCTATGGCATGTTCCATTTCCTGTCGGG